>JAJYKH010000016.1 GCA_021788685.1 Deltaproteobacteria bacterium
CCAAAAACCAACGGCGGGTGGCTGGGGTCACCCCCAGGTCCATGGACCTGCTGATCCATTATCCCTGGCCGGGCAACGTCCGGGAGCTGGAAAACGCCATCGAGCGCGGGGTGATCCTCATGCGGGGGGAGTATCTCGACGAGGGGGACCTGCCCATCGCCGTCCGGCGCTGGGCCGAGCAGGAGCCCGTCATGGCCTCGGCCGGGAAAAGGGAGGCCCCCGCCACCCTGGAAGAGGCGGAAAAGGAGGTCATCCTCCGGACCCTGGAGGAAACCGGCGGCAACAAGAGCGAGGCCGCCCGCCGCCTCAACGTCACCCGCAAGACCCTGCTCAGCAAGCTGCAGAAGTACGGCCGCGAGTAGCTTGCCTCACCGCCGCCACGGGATGTAGGCCTCCTCCGGGAGGGGCGCCGCGGCCAGTTCCTTCCTTTCGTCCCCCTTGGTCGCCACCACCAGCACCTCCGCGGGTCTGGCCGGATCCTTCTTGCAGTAGCGCGCCACCAGGCCGGCCGCCGCCTGCATATCATCGGGGTGGTCGGAAAAGCGCAGCACCGCGCTGGGGCCGGGGCGATCATGGGCGGGCATGAGCAGCCAGTCCCCGGGGATGGTGAGCGCGGCGAGGCGGTCGTTCTCCTGCTCCTTCCGTCCAAGGGCGAGCATGCCGCCGCCCGGGAGCCGGAACTGGCGGCCGACCAGCAGCAGGCGGATGTCGGTCGGCGTAAAGCGGGGTTGCTCTTCGTAGAAGCGCTCGATGCGGGCCGCCAGAATGGGGTCGGTCAGGATGCAGCCCCCGGCGGGGCTGGGGTAATCAAGGATGCCGAAGCGGGCGGCAAGCTCGATCTGCGGGGCGCGCCCCCGGCCGGAAAAGGCGAGCAGCCGCTCGCGGTCGACCACTCCTGCCAGCTCCGGGGTCGTCGGCTTGAGCAGCCTGGCGCAGAGGGGCCGCAGGAGCAACCCCTCGCAGCCGCTCTCCCTCTCGATGAGCCGCAGGGTGTCGTGGCGCTGGGACATGGGGCGCTGGCCGAGCACCTCCCCGGTCGCGAGGAAGGAAGCCCCGAGGCCGGTGAGCAGCCGGCGGGCCTCGGACAACAGGAGAATCTTGCAGTCCACGCAAGGATTGAAATTTTTCCCGAAGCCGTGGGGCGGATCGCGGAGCAGCTCGAGAAACCTTTCGCTCACGTCCCGCACCACCACCTCGATGCCGTAGCGGTCACCGATCTCCCGCCGGTAGTTCTCCGTGCGCGCCAGGAGCCCATCGCCGAAAAAGGGGGTGACGAGCTTGACCGCGCGGACGCGGATTCCTTGCTCCATGAGGACCCGGCAGGCGAGAATGGAATCCAGGCCTCCGGAGAAAAGGACGAGGGCTGTCGGGTTCGGGGTCATGGTCGCGGGATTTTGGGAAAGGGCGGCCACGGGCGGAAGGGCAGCCAGACAGCCGCCTGTCAACTGCTCCTGCACCGTGGAAGAAAAGGAGATCGGCTCCCTTGCGGGAAGCCCATTGTAACGGCAGGGGTGCCCCCTTGCAAGGGGCAGGTCGGAGGGAGGGGAACGGCCGGAAGAGCGGTTGCCGGACTATTCCCGGTCAGCGCCTGGATCTGTGCGGTTCCTCGCCAGCAGCTCCCTGGCGTAGGCCAGGGTCTGGCCGGTGGCCGAATCGCCGTCCAGCATCCGGGCCAGCTCGGCGGCCTTGGCCTCTTCCGGCAGCCGGGAGATGGTGGTCCGGGTGCGTGCCCCAGCCACGCTCTTTTCCACCAGGAAGTGCTCCTCGGCGCAGGCGGCGATCTGCGGCAGGTGGGTGATGCAGAGCACCTGGTGATGGCCGGCCAGCTCCCTGATCTTGCGGGCGACCGCCTCCGCGGCCTTGCCGGAGATGCCGGCGTCGATCTCGTCGAAAATGACCGTTTCCACCTGGTCCTGCCGGGCGAGCACGCACTTGAGGGCGAGCATCAGCCGGGACAGCTCGCCTCCCGAGGCGACCTTCGCCAGGGGTTTCACCGGCTCCCCCGGATTGGCGGAGAACATGAGCTGGGGCCGGTCCCAGCCGGTGCGGCCTAAATCCGCCAAACCGGGCTCCCCGGGTCCCTCGAAGCCGATTTCGAACCGGGCCCCGGGCAGGGAAAGCGATTCGATCCCGCGGCCGATTTCCGCGGCCAGCCGTTCCGCGGTCCGGAGCCGGCCGGCGGACAGCTCCCCGGCTTGCTGCAGCAGCGTGCGCTCGGCGGCTTCCAGCTCCTTTCCGAGCCCGGCCAGCAGCTCGTCCATGCTCTCCAGCTCGGTCAGCTCGCCCCGGGCCTTTTCGCCGCAGGCGATCACGTCGGCCAGCTCCGGGCCGTATTTGCGCTTGAGGCGCTGCAGCAGGTCGATGCGGGCGGTGATGCGGTCGAGGGCGGCCGGATCGTCCGCGAGGTTGTCCACGTAGTCCCGGAGCTGGGCGAGCCGGTCCTCCAGCTCGAAGGCGTGGCCGGCGACTTCCTCCGCGAGCCCCGCCACCCCCTGGTCCAGGGCGGCCATCTGCTCGAGGTTCCGGCGGGCGAGGGCGAGCTTTTCCGTCACAGCCTCCGCCAGCAGGTGGTAGCTCTCCCGGCCCAGCCGCATGAGGGAGTCCGAGGATTTCAGCCGCTCCTTTTCCCGGGCCAGAAGCTCGTCTTCCCCGGGCTGCAGGCGGGCTTCCTCGATCTCCCGGGCCTGAAAGGCGAGGAAATCCCGGCGTTGCTCCTTGTCCCGCTCGGCCTCCTGGGTCTGGCGGAGGCGGGCCCGGAGGGCCTGCCACTCGTCGTAAACGGCGCCGAGCTGCCGCCGGGCCAGCCCGTGGCCGCCCATGGCATCGATGAAATCGAGGTGCGACCGGGGTGCGAGGAGCTGCTGGTGATCATGCTGGCTGGCCACGCTGAGCAGGTGCTCGGCGATGTCGCCCGCGATTTTGGCGGTCACCAGACAGCCGTTGATGAAGAAGCGGCTCTTGCCGGGGGTGAGCACCCGGCGGACGATCAGCTCCCCGTCGGCTTCCTCGATTCCGGCCTCTTCCAGGCTTTGCCGCAGCTCCCGGTGCCCGGTTCGGATCTCGAAGAGGGCCTCCACGGTGGCGCTCTCCGCCCCGGTGCGGATCCAGTCGCCCGCGACCTTGCCGCCGGAGAGAAGATGGATGGCCTGGAGGATGATCGACTTGCCGGCCCCGGTTTCCCCGGTCAGCACCACCAGCCCCGCGGGAAAGCTGATGTGCAGCTCTTCAATCAGCGCCAGATTGACGATCCTGAGCTCGCGAAGCATGACGGTCTCGCCAGATCAACCTCGGAAAGGGGAAAGCACGCAGCTGGCACGCGGCCATTGGCAAGGGTGTAAGCGATCACAGGCACCGAATCTGCTTGGCAGCGGCCTGCTCGCGTACCCGAGTACAGCCTCACAGGCAGCTTTCGCGCATCGCCGGCACCTGTCATCGCTTACGAAAATGAGGCATGAGCCGTTTTGCGCTCCGATGCCCCTGTGATCCGTTACGCAAGGGTGACAACTGTGGCGAATGATTACCCGATTTGGGAAAGAATGCAAGGCCGGCAGGGTGGCTGCTCCGAAAAGCCGGGGAAACCCGCGGGCAAGAATCTCTGGTTTTTGGCCCGAAGTGCATTATAGTGGTGGAAAACCGTCGCCTGAGCCGACGGGAAACTTATATCCCGGCGAAGCCGGTCTTCCCTAACCTTGATGATCCCATGATAAGACAACGAAGCCGTTTCTGCCGCGCCATGAGCCTGGCTGTGCTTTTCTTTTTCATGGGGGCCGAGCTTCCGGTGCTCCCCCAGTGGGGACCGTCAACGGCCGCCGCCTTTTCGGTGGGCGAAGAGCGGGAGGTCGGCGAGAAGCTCCTGGCCCTGGTCCGCACCCAATTCAAGCTGATCGACGACCCGGACGTGAGCCAATACATCAACCATCTGGGCCAGGAGATTCTGAAAGCGGCAGGGCCGCAGTATTTCGACTATCACTTCTTCGTCATCGACAACAAGGAGTTCAATGCCTTTGCCGCGCCGTCCGGGCTGGTTTTCGTCCACTCCGGGCTCATCGAGGCGATGAGCAATGAAGACGAGCTGGTGGGGGTGATGGCCCACGAAATCGGCCATGTCACCAGCCGCCACATCGCCGACCAAATGGCTAAGGGCTCCAAGGTGGGCATCGGCACCGCCGCCCTCATCCTGGCGGGGATCCTCACGGGGGGCGGCGCCCTGTCCCAGGGCCTCATGGCGGGCGGCATGGCGGCTGGCGCCTCCATGAACCTCAAATTCAGCCGGGAAGACGAGGAACAGGCGGACCGCTTGGCAGTCCGCTTCATGAAAAAGGAGGGGCGGGACCCCCACGCCATGGTGAGCATGCTCCACAAGATGCGCAACCTGGAACGCTACCGCCCATCCATTCCACCCTACCTCCTGACCCATCCCGAGCCCGATCTGCGCCTCCAGTATGTCCAGGACCTGCTCCTTCATGACAAAGGGCCGTATCCTCCCCGGGATGATTTCGATTTCCAGCGTATCCGGTACCGGATTATCAGCCGCACCCAGGAGCCCATGAGCCTGCTGCCCCTGCTGCAGAAGGAGGCAGCAATCGGCAAGGAGGGCTCCATGGCCTACTACGGCCTCGCCCAGCTCTACGAGGCCACGGCCAATTTCGACAAGGCCGAGGAGGCGCTGCGGAAAGTCATGGCTGCCCATCCGGACCGTCCCATCCTCATCGCCGACCTCGGGGTCCTCCGGTTCGAGGCCGGGCGATACGGAGAGGCCCTCGATCTGTTCCGGAAGGCGCATGCCGCCATGCCGGACTCGGCCTACGCCTCTTTCCATCTCGCCAACACCCTGATGCAGCTGGGGCAGTTGGACGAAGCCGGCCGGATTTACGAAAGACTCCTCCCCGAGCTGCCCGACTATTCCCGGCTTTCTTACCAGCTGAGCCGCCTGCGGGCCGCCCAAGGCCGGCCGGACGAGGGCTACTACTACCTGGGGCTGTATCACTGGCAGGAAGGGGAGGCGGAGCCCGCCAAGCAGTACCTCAATCAGGCGGTGGCCCGGCTACCAGCCGGCAACGAGCTCCGCAAGCAGGCCCAGGATCTCCTGAAGAAGATCGATCGGCTTTCCAAGGTCTGATGATCTAGCAAAAAGAGATGGTCAGTGGCCCCGGCTGATCTTGCGGAGGGCCATGACCGCGAAGTCGCGGAAGAGGCGGGTGGTCTTCACTTCGTTTTCGTCGAGCTTGGGGCGCCCCGCCTTGCGGTCGAGGTAGAGAAGGCCGATCGGCTTCTGGTCGAGGCAGACCGGAAAGAGATAGACCATCCGGTCCTTGACGAGGGGGGCGAGCTCCTCGGGAAAGGCATTGGGGGAATTGGGCGGGATCGCCATGTCTTTGCCCGACTTGAGGGCCTTGGGAATGGCGAAGTCCTGGCTGCTCAGATTGTGGCGGAAGCCCGCGATCCGGTCCGGCTCCACTTCTCCGAGCCCGAACCGGCCGATCAGCATCGGGCTCCGGCCCTGAATGTTCACGATGGCGAAGACCACCCGGTCGAAGCCGACCCCCCGATAGAGCCCCTCCAGCAGGTTCACATAGAAGTCGTTGAGGTTGAACTGGCCCATGAGGGTCTCGGTCAGGTCCCGCACGAAATCATTGACCGATTTGTCGCCGCCGGTGGGCAGGGCATCGAGCTCCTCGGTTTTTTCCCCCTCGCCCGCCTTCTCCACCGGACCTTTTGCCTCCCCCTGCTCGATCAGGCGCAGGTTGCTGCGGATCTTCAGCTTGGAGAGGCCGTAGCGGAGCGAGCTCGACAGGTCCTCCGACTGCTCCACGGTCTGGCCCATCATCTCCAGGGCCTCCTCCTGGCCCAACGCCATCATCTCTCCGTACCGCTCGATGAGGGGGCCGATGTCGGCCCCGCGGCAGATGCTGTCCACCATCTGGTTGTTGAAGCTGGCGAGGTTCTGCAGGTAACCCTGGGCATCATCCCGGTTTCTGGGCTGGGCCGGCTGCGGCTCCATGGCGATGATCACGTTGTCGGAAAGGTTCCAGAAGCGGGCGATCTCCTCGCCAACCTCCCGATAGGTGAGATCTTCGAGCACCCGCCGGCTGGCGTCGTCCTCGGAGCGGCCCGCGTTGACCTGCCGCTCGATCTCCCGGTGCATGTCCGGAAGATAAATGCAGATGATGATCTTGCCCAGGTTGTGCAGCAGCGTGCAGATGAAGGCCTCCTCGGGATTGACCTTCAGCTCTTTTCTGACCGCCAGCTGCCGGGCCTGGAGCCCGCTCAGGAAGGAGCGGGTGAGGAGCTTGCTGATCTCCGCTTTGTCCACGCCCTGTTTGATGAATTCCTCGAAGATGGCAATCACCGTGGCGATGTCGCGCACCGCGTCGAAGCCGAGAATGGTGACGGCCCGCGAGATGGAGTTCACCGGCCACCCCAGGGAATAGAAGGCCGAGTTCACCACCTGGAGGACCTTGTTGGTGAGGGAGTAATCCTTGAGGATCACCTTGGCGAGGTCGTAGGCCGCGCTCCTGCGGCTCCCCGTAAGCGAGATCAGCTCCTGGACGTTGGCCGACATGGCCGGCAGCTCGCTCATGTTGATCCGGGCGAAGATCTGGGCCAGCTTGGCGGAAGGGGTCCGTTCGGGGAGGCTCATGGCGGGGTTGGCAACTCCTGGAGACTTCTCTGTTTTTGGACCCGGCGACGCGGTTGATGGAAAAGGCAAGTTTCAATTGATAAAAGGCTTTTTGGAAGAGACGTCAAGGGAAAAATTCCGCAGCTTCCTTCCGCCCTCGTCCCCTTCGGGGTGCCCGGCACCGATATTTGCCTTGGCATTTTCGGGAGAAAGGGCTATTAGAATCGAAGCGGTCAAGGCGTCCGCCTCCTGCCAATCCGGTCGGGTCGGGCCGTTCCCCCCGTGGAGCGCTCTGACGATCCGCACCGGCAGGAACGGCATCGGCCATCACCTCAGCACGGAGGGGAATATGCCGGAATGGATCATCAGCCTGCAGGACCGGGTGATCAAGCGTTTTCTCATCGATGAAGGCCACCGGCTGACCATCGGCCGCAGCGGGGAGGCAGACGTCACCATCGACAACACCGCCGTTTCCCGCCTCCATTCGGCCTTTTCCCTGCGGAACGGCATCTATTTTCTGGAAGACCTCAATAGCCTGAACGGCACATTTATCAATGGCCGCCGGATCGAGGCCGAGACCCCGGTCTCCCCGGAAGACGAGATCGCCATTGGCAAGTTCCGGCTGGGGGCAGCCGCCGAAGGCGACCAGCGGGAGGAATCCGCCTCGGTCGTTGCCGCGGCCATGGATCTCGACGACGCCACCGTGTTCGTTACTCCCAAGGCCCGGGCCGCAAGCGAACCGGCCTCGCCCCCGGGAAAAACGGGAACCTGCCGGCTGACGGTCATCGACGGCAGCGCCGTCCCGAGGGAATTGGCGCTCGACGGCCGGAGCAGCATCAAAATCGGCAAGGACGCCGACGCCGACATCCGCGTGCCGGGGTGGCTGGTCGCCCCCGCCCAGTGCTTCGTCGTTGACCAGGCCGGCCGGTTCGTCATTGCGCCCCAGAAGAGCTGGACCGGCACTTGGCTGAACGGCTTGCGGATCAAGGACCCGCAACCCCTGCGCAAGGGAGACGTCATTACCATCGGCCGGGTCAAGATCAGGTACGAGTGACGGGCTGATGCTGTCTCGCCTCCTGCACAAATGGGGAATGGGCAAGGAGCAGCCGCCTCCATCCGGTCGCCGCCAAGCCGCCGTTTCCGCCTCCTCCGCCCTTCCCTTCGATTGGCGGCCGGGAGACCTGATCGCCGGCCGCTACCGGGTAGAGCAGATCATGGCCGGCTCCATGGGCAAGGTGTACATCTCCGAGCACCTCGGCTGGCGGACCAGGATGGCGGTGAAATCGCCACGGCCCGAAGTGATGGCCGACCGGGAGGGGATGAGACGCATCCTCAAGGAGGCGAACGGCTGGATCCGGATGGGCATGCATCCGAACATTGCCACCTGCTATTATGTCCTCGCCATCGAGAAGGTTCCCCATCTCTTCATCGAGTACGTTGACGGCGGCAGCCTGGCCGACTGGCTGAGGGCCGGCAAGTGCCGCGACCTGCGGACGGCCCTTTCCCTCGCGGTGCAGTTCTGCCACGGCATGGAGCTCGCCCACGCCCACGGCATCGTCCACCGGGACATCAAGCCGGCCAACATTCTCATCACCAGGAATTCGCTCCTCAAGATCACCGATTTCGGCATCCTGCTCACCATTGGCGAGGAGGACGGCGCCTTGTCGGAAGGCGAGGGGGACAAGACCGTGGGCTTCCGGGGCACCCCCGGGTTCGCCGCGCCCGAGCAGTTCCACGACACCCATGCCGTGGACGGCCGCGCCGACATCTTCTCCTTCGGGATCTGCCTCTGGCTGATGCTCTGTGGCCGGAAACCGTATCAGAAGAATTCAGTCCGCAGCGAGGTCCCCGAGCCGGAACCGCTCGACCCGGCGGTCACCTTCCCGGGGGTGCTCGCCGCCGCCCTCAAGAAGTGCGTGGCTTACGACCCCGGGGACCGGTTCCCCGATTTCGCTTCCCTCCGCAAGACCCTGGACGAAGCCTACACGGCCCTGTTCAACGTTTCCTGCCCCTATGCCGTGCTGCCCCAGGTCGACCTGCGGGCCGACAGCCTGAACAACCGGGCGGTTTCCATGGTGGAGCTGGGCAAGCCCGACAAGGCGGAGGAGTTTCTCCGGCAGGCCCTGGAGATCAACGACGTCCTGCCCGAGGCCATCCACAATCTGATCCTGCTCCAGGTGCGGAGCGGACAGCTCGGCCCGGAACGGGCCCGCCGCAAGCTGGAGGCGGCCCTGAAAAGGCTGGGCAAGGAGCCCATCCTCTCCGCCCTCCGGGAGCACCTGGCCGGTGAGGAGTCGGCGACGGGGGAGGGCGGCGCCCCCGAGCTGCGGCTGTGCGCCCCCCAGACATCGCTGGATGTGTTCCGGAACGGCCAGCTCTACCAATCGGTGGGGCGCAGCATGCTCGACCACCTGGAGCACAGCCGCTATGCACCCTGCCATCAGGTGCTGCTCACCTCTTGGCGCAGCTCCGGCTTCAAGAAGGACAAACCGTTCACCACCATCTACGAACGGCTGCTTCTGGAGGGCCGCAAGAAAACCGTGGAGAGCGCCCAGCGGGTGGCGGTGCTGCACGGCAGCCGGCAACCGGCCGACTGCCTGGCCTATGTGCCGTTCAGCCGCAAGATCGTCACCGGCAGCCGCGAGGGGCAGATCATCATCTGGGATTTCGCCCTGAAGAGAAAAATCTGCGTCCTCGGCAAACGGGGCCTGCCGGTCTGCGCCCTGGCGGCCAATCCCAAGGGCAAGCTGGTGGCGGTGGGCACGGGGGACGGGGCGGTGGGCCTCTGGGCGGTCGGCTCCTTCCGGCAGACCGGTGTCCGCGCCAGCCACGCCGGACCGGTGACCGCCCTGGCTTTCAGCGGGGACGGCCGCTGGCTGGTTTCCGGCGGGGAGAACGGCTCCCTCGTCTCGGTGCATCTGCCCACTGGCAGGGAATGCCGCTATCAGGCCGCCGGCTGCGGGGCCATCCGGGCCCTGAGCGTCGATGAGAAGGGCGGGACCTTCATCGCCGGCAGCAGCGACGGCAAGCTCCGCTTCTGGGAGACGGGAAAGCCCGATTACCTCAGGGTGATCGAGGCCCATGCCGACCGAGTCACCGGCCTGAGTGCGGCCCCCGGCGGCAAAAAGATCGCCTCGGGCGGCGGGGACCGGCTGTTGAAGCTCTGGGACAGCCAGTCGGGCCGCTGCCTCAAGATCATGGAGGCCCACGAAGAGCCGGTCACCGCGGTCCAGTTCCTTTCGGACGGGACCCACTTGGCATCCGGCTGCGGGGACGACATTATCAAGATCTGGCACGGGGAGAGCGGGGAATGCCGGGTGGTGCTGGACGGCAGGGGCGACGGCATCCTCAGCCTGGCCCCCGGTCCCAAGCCGCACCTCTTTCTTGCGGGGTGCCGGGACGGGGCGGTCCTGCTATGGATGGTCATTTATTCCCTGGAATTCGACTGACCCGGCCCGAGACCCGCCCATGCGCCGCCTGCTCGGAAACCTCCTGCATCCCCAGCCCCAGCTGCGCTGGTTCGGCCGCACCGACACGGGCCGGGTGCGGGACCACAACGAAGATGCCTTCTGCATCCTGGAGGACCGGCGGCTGCTCCTGGTGGCCGACGGCATGGGCGGCCATAACGCCGGCGAGGTGGCCAGCCGCTTGGCCCTTGAGCTGCTGGTGAAACGGCTCTCGCCCGGGGAGGTGCGGAAATGCCTGGGCAACCCTCACCGGATCCGCCATCTGCTGGTGAGCGGCTTTCGGCAGGCCAACCAGGAGGTGAGGGCCGCCGGGGAAGGGGAGGAGTCCCTGCGCGGCATGGGCTGCACGCTGCTGGCCGGTCTCTTCGATCGCGAGATCCTCCATACCTGCCACGTGGGGGACACCCGCTGCTACCGGATGGAAACAGGCGGCTTGCGGCAGGTCACAGCCGATCACTCCGTGGCCGCTTGTCCTGGCAGCGGCACGGCCCACGAGGGGGCAGCGCCCTCCCGGCACGTGATCACCCGGGCCATCGGCTTCCCTTGGGGCGAGGACCCCGAGTATCATGCGTTCCGGCTTGCTCCGGGGGAGCGGCTGCTGTTCTGCTCGGACGGCCTGTGGTCCATGGTGGCGCTGCCCCGCCTCGAAGCCATCCTGGCCGGGGCGGCGAGCCCGGAGCAGGCTTGCGACCACCTGGTCGCAGCGGCAAACGAGGCGGGCGGCCGCGACAACATTACGGCGGTGGTCGTCTTCGTGTAGGAGGGAACAGTCTTTTCGCCCGATTGCTGCGTTGCTCAGTCGCCTGGAAATGCTCACGTACGGACGTACGCGATCTTTGCCCGTTACTGGGTAATTTTCAGGCTCCCTCGCGCCTTGCACGCGAACGAAATTTTGAATTCTCTCGCAAAACACTCCAAACTTCGGCGGGCGGGAACGAGAAAACAACAGTTGCACAACTCGGCCCGTCGGCGGAGCGGTCTTTGCGAGGCCGACGAATCCTGGTTTCCGGATGGAAATAAGGGAGCCGGGGTGCTGGCTTGGGACCGGTCAGGCGGCGGAACGGCCTTTGACGCGGTTGTGCTCGTCCAGCAGGAGGATGCAGGGCCGATAGGAGGCGAGCTCCTCGGAGGAGTAGAGCCCGTAGGTGGCGATGATGATGAGGTCGCCGGGGAGGCCCTTGCGGGCCGCGGCCCCGTTCAGGCCGATGGTTCCGGAGCCGGGCGGGCCCTCGATGACGTAGGTTTCGAACCGCTCGCCGTTGTTGATGTTGTAAACCTTGACCTGCTCGAAGGGCTGCAGGTCCGCCTGCTCCATGAGGAGACGGTCCACGGTGAGACTGCCTTCGTAGTGCAGGTCGGCGGCGGTGATCGTCGCCCGGTGGATTTTCGATTTGAGCATGGTGCGAAGCATCGTGTTCCGTTACCCTTGTTCTGGAGCAAACAGCAGGCCGTTGTCGATCAGGCGGGTGCGGCCGATCTTGACCGCGAGCGCCAGCCGCGAGTGGCGATCAATCTGTTGCTGGGGCCGCAAGGTTGTCTCGTGGACGACGGCGACATACTCCACCGTGACCGTGGGATCGGCGGCCAGCATGGATTCGAGGGCCGCCCGCAGCCGGCCGGCATCGGTTTCCCCCCCGGCCGCCAGCTCGCGTCCCCAACGGAGCGCGCGGGAAAGGCAGCGCGCCGACTGCCGCTCGGCAGCTGACAAGTAGGCATTGCGGGAGCTCATTGCCAGCCCGTCGGCCTCTCTGACGATGGGCTGGCCGACGATCTCCACGTCCAGATCGAGATCACGCACCAGGCGCCGGATGATGGCGAGCTGCTGAAAGTCTTTCTCACCGAAGATGGCGACCTGCGGGCGGACGATATGGAACAGCTTGGCCACCACCGTGGCCACCCCTTCGAAGTGGCCCGGCCGTCCTGCTCCGCAAAGTCCCTGGCTCAGCTCCGTGACCGCGATCCGGGTCTGAAAGCCTTCGGGGTACATGGCGGCCGCCTCGGGGGCGAACAGGGCGTCGACCTGCTCCCGGGCGGCCAGGGCGGAGTCCCGCTCGAAATCCCGGGGGTAGCGGTCGAGGTCCTCGGCCGGGCCGAACTGGATGGGATTGACGAACAGGCTGACCACCACCGCGCCGGCTTGGCGGGCCGCGGACCGCATGAGGCTGAGATGGCCCTCGTGAAAGAAGCCCATGGTGGGCACCAGGGCGATGGCCTTTCCTTCAGCGGCGGTTCGGTTCGACCAGGCCGTCATCGCGGCCGGTGAACGGATGATCTCCATTCCAGCGGCTACTTCGGCTGCTGCTTCGCGGGGGCCTTCGCCCGGAGGGCGGCCAGCCTGCTGGCCAGGTATCCTTTGTCGAGCGAGGGCTGGTCTTGAAGGACCGAGAGCTGCTCGTAGTCCTTGATGGCCTCGGCCGTCTGGTTCCGGGCCTCGTGGATGCGGGCTGCGGCCAGGAGCCCCTTGGCGGCGAACCCGTGAATGGCAGCGAGCTGCTGGTATTGGCGGAGGGCCTCCTCCGGCTGCCCGGCTGCCTCGTACGACTGGCCCAGGCTGTAGTGAAGGAGGGGGGCCAGCGGATTCTTGCCGTCCACCTTGTCGAGAACGGCGCGATAGCCGGCGATGGCCTCCTTCTCATTGCCCGAGTCGTGGGCGGCATGGGCCAGCTGCACCTGGCTCCACAGGGCGGCGCCAGTCCCGCCGTACTCCGCTTGGACCCGGCGGAGCAGGTCGGTGCGCTGCGCGCCCGCCGGGGCTTCCATGGCTTTGGTCAATAGGGCGGAGGCTTCATCGCTGTTCCTGGTGGTGTGCTCGCCATAGGCGCTCCAGCCTAGGAGGGCCAGGATCAGGCAGACCGCCCCGATTCCCAGGGCCTTGCCGTTCATGCGGACAAAGGAGACCACCTGCGGCGGCAGGTTCAATGCATCGAGGAGGCCTTCCTTTCCCTCTGGATTGATGGTCCGGAGGTTTTTCGGGTCGAAAGCGTTTGCGTTTCCCATTTGCTTTCCCCAGGCGGCGGTCTCAGCCGGCCGCTTGTGCTAAGTCTTTGTAGGAACTGTTTTTTTAAAAAAGAAAAATAACCTTAAATATACCGTTTCCGCCGAAAAAAAGCACTCGCGAATTTGAATCCGGCGGTACACTGGGGCGGAGCGGTTATCAAAGCGAGCGGGAGTGTATGGTGCAGGAGCGATCCCTTTCCTCGTTGATCTCGGTTCCCCGGCTGCAAACGGTTTCAGAGCTGACCGGCTCCATCCGGGGACTGCTGGAGGCTTCCTTTCCTTTCGTCACCGTCCTCGGGGAGATATCCAACCTCCGGCAGGCGGTTTCTGGCCATCTCTATTTTTCCCTCAAGGACAGGGAAGCCCAGATCCGGGCGGTGATGTTCAGGCAGCAGTGCCGGTATCTGGCGCAGCCGCCGGGGGATGGGCAGGAGGTGGTGTGCCGCGGCCGGGTTTCGGTCTACGAGCCGCGGGGCGAATACCAGCTCGTGGTCGATCACCTGGAGAGCAAAGGCGCCGGGGAGCTGCAGGTTGCCTTCGAGCTGCTGAAAAGACGACTGGAGGCGGAGGGGCTTTTCGCGGCCGATGCCAAGAAGCCGCTGCCCCGCCTGCCGGAGCGGATCGCCCTTATCACTTCCCCCTCCGGGGCGGCATTGTTCGATTTCCTGCGGACGGCCGCGGCCCGCTTTCCCTCGGTGCCGGTGGAGATCCACCCCGTCCGGGTGCAGGGCCCCGGGGCCGCCGAGGAGATCGTCCAGGCCCTCGCCACCGCCAACGCCCGGCGCACCGCCGAGGTGATCGTCCTCTGCCGGGGGGGGGGCTCCCTGGAGGACCTCCAGCCATTTAACAGCGAGCAGGTCGCCCGGGCGATCTTCAATTCCGCCATTCCCGTGGTGGTGGGGGTGGGGCACGAGGTGGACTTCACCATGGCCGATTTCGTGGCCGATGTGCGGGCGCCCACGCCCACTGCCGCAGCCGTCCTGGTGCTACCGCGCCGCGATGAGCTGCGCGCCAGGATGGCGGAGATCGAGCAGCGGCTGGTGGAAGGGCTCCAGCGGAAAATCAACCACGGCCGTTACCGGGCGGAAACGCACCGGCGGCTGCTGGGCGATCCCTCGTTTCTCCTCGCCCATTTCCGTCTGCTTCTCGACCATCGCCTCCAGGGTCTCCACTATGCCCTGAAAGGCCGGCTCATTTCCCGCCATTCCGAGATCTGGCGGCTCCACGATCACCTGCGCCGGCACAGTCCCATGCACCTCCTGCACCATCAGCAGCAGCTCTGCGGCGAGCTGACCGGTCGCCTGCGGGCCGCCGTCTCCTGGAATCTCGAGCGCCGCCGGCTCGCCTTTTCCCGGGCGGCCGGGCTCCTGGAAGCGGTCAGCCCCCTGGCGGTCCTAGGGCGGGGTTATGCCATCGCCAGAACCCTTCCGGAGCGGCGGGTCGTTCGGGAGGCGTCCCAGGTGCAGGCGGGCGACGGGCTCGAGCTGCTCGTGCAAAAGGGGGTGATCACCTGCCGCGTGACGGGCACCGCAGCCAACCGTGGGCCTGAACGGGCCGATTCGGGCGTGGATCGTGCTAGCGGGGGCGAGGGAAATAAAAAAGCCTGAAAGCCAAGGCTTTCAGGCTGTCGTCGCGGAAGATTTCCACCGAATCGTATGGTCGGGACGAGAGGATTCGAACCTCCGACCCCAGCGTCCCGAACGCTGTGCTCTACCAGACTGAGCCACGTCCCGACTTGTGCGAGCGGCGGAACTGAAGAAATCTTTATACCCGAAATGAAGATATTCCGGAAGAGAAAATCTCCTCCGGAATATCTTCTGGGGCTTTCCAAGGGGCGGATACCGCCGCCCGGAATTTATCGCAAAGGAAGGCAGTGCCCGCGAACTGCACAAAAAGCGAATGGACCAGCCGTTACTTCACCGATTCGGCCAGCTTGGTGCCCGGCTTGAAGCGGGCCACCTTTCTGGCGGCGATCTTGATGGTCTTGCCGGTCTGGGGATTGCGTCCCTGGCGGGCTGCCCTCTGGGCGGTCGAAAAGGTGCCGAACCCGACCAGCGTCACTTTGTCCCCCTTGGAGAGGGCCTTGGTGATGCCGTCCAACATGCCGTTCAGGGCCTTTTCCGCAGCAGCCTTGCTGATGCCGGCAGCATCCGCCATGTTGTCGACCAATTCACTCTTGTTCATTCTCCTTCCTCCTTCGGTTCTGTTATGGTTTAGCAGATCGAAACCGTAACGTTTCTAGGCGATTTAATCAAATGGCCGTTCGTTGTCAAACAAAAAACCGCCTTGTCTGGCAAGGAATTCACTGGTTTCGGGGGATTGGGGGAGCGGACAGGCCTTCACAGGTCGATGCCGCCGCGACCGGAGAGATCGAGAAAAATCTTTTGAAAACCAATTGATAGACCATAGTCCAGGACGTCATTCCTGACAATCTCGGTCATTTTGCCGAAGTCGGTCCGACAGATTTCCACGACGGCGGTGCGGTCCGGGGAGAGCCGGACCCTGCAGCCCTGGAAACCGAGGCCGCGCAGAAACTGCTCCGCCCTTGCCACCGTTTCGAGCTGCGGCCTGGTGATGGGGGTCCCAGGGGCCAGACGGGTGGCGAGGCAGGAGGCGGAATGATCCTGCCAGCTCGACAGCCCAAGCTCCCGGCTGAGCTGTCGGATCTCCCGCTTGGTCAGGCGGGCTGCTGCCAGAGGGGTGGGAATGCTCTCCTCATGCAAGGCCCGGAGACCGGGCCGGTCCGCCGTGAGGTCGTCGGCGTTGGTGCCGTCGACCAGGTGATCGGCCCCGAGCTGCCGGCATCGGGCCAGGAGGAGGCGATAGAGGTTTCTCTTGCAGTGATAGCAGCGGTCGGGAGGGTTGGCCGCGAGCTCGGGCCAGGCGAGCGGGTCCGCTTCGATCTCCTCCAGGCGGCCCCCGGCCTCGGCGGCGAGAGTGCGGGCACGCTCCGGTTCGCCGGGGGATTGGAGGCAGGTGACCAGATGGAGGGCCGGTGGCTGTCGATCGAGGGCGTCGGCCGCCGCCTTCAGCAGGAAGGTGCTGTCCACCCCTCCCGAGAAGGCCACCGCCACCCGCCCGAGCGACCGGAGGATCCGGCGGAGGTGGTCGTACTTGCTGGCAACAAGGGGGGGCGGCACGTCGAGGGGGAGATCATTCGGAGGGCAGCGTCCGGATCGGTTTCTCGATGAGAAAATCGCCGGCCGTGATCCATTTCTTGAGGGTTTCGGCGATTTCCCGGGCGCGGACCACGCTCGACAGGGGGGCGGTGGGCACCATTTTTCCGTTCACCTCGATCTGCCCGCTCTTCAGCTGGGCGTAGCTGACCTCACCGTAATTGTGGGCAATCCCGTTGGGGTAGTCGTGGGCATAATCCACCACCTGGGTAAAGATCTCGTCATCGGCCACTCCGGTGTAGGCGGCCATCTCCTCGTTGAGAATCGGGATGGGAATGCCGACGCCCACTGCCATGGTGTTGCCGTACCCCTGCATGCTCACCCCCTTGAGCCAACGGGGCGACATCTGCTTGAGATCGCCCTGGACCATGAGGGTGCCGGCCGCCCGGCGGGGGGTGCCGTTGTCGGCCCGCAGCGCCCCGGGCTTGTGCTGGGTGCCGTGCCAGGTGATGTAGCCGATGCCGCCGCCCAGAAAGATCCTGGTGCCGAGGCCGATAGTCTTGTACAGCGGGTCGTTCATCAATGGGCTCAGCTCGCCGGCGGAGCAGTAGGTGGCGTTCTTGCCGTGGGGCCGCAGCGTGCCCATGTAAGTGTATATGGTCCGGTCGGAGAGGTTGATGGCGCAGTTGTAGTTCTGATAGCAGTTCCGGGGGTTGCAGAGCAGGGCGTACGGGAGGTCCTGGAGGGTGATCTCCTTTTCCAGGTCCCGCCGGGGGTAGCAGTCGGTGCCGTAGCCCCAGGCCTTGAGCCGGACCGGCCTGCCCGCCACCAGGTCTTCGATGACGTGGCCGCCGCCGTACCGAAAGCCGCCGGGGAAGACCTTGTTGAGCGGGTCGTCTTCCGCGGGCTCGGTGGCGCCGATGTAAATGTCCACCGCCGCGAGCCCCGCATAGGCCGGCACATTGTTGAGCCAGGCCTTGCTCGCCCTGAGGGTGGGATTGGTGTGCCCGAAGTTGATGAAGGCGCCGGAGGAGCACATGGGCGAGAAGGTGCCGGTGGTGACCACGTCGATCTTGCGGGCGGCCGCAACCGGGCCGTTCTCCCGCACGATGCCCACCATCTCCTCGGCGGTGACCACCACAGCCTCGCCGGCCTTGATCTTGGCGTTGATCTCGTCGAAGGTTTTGTTGACTTCAAAGGGAGGCATTGGTGTTAGTCCATGATGGCAACCACCTTGTGGCCGGCCTCTTCCAGGGCTTCGACCACCGGCTTCAGGTCGCACTTTTCCAGGCGGAAATAGTGGACCTTGCGCCGGGAGGAATGGCTCTCGGTGGCGACGCTGATGATTTCGCAATGGTGTTGTTTGATGATGCGGGAAACCTCGGCCAGCCCGCCCTTCTTGCCGACGATTACGTCGAGCCGGGAAGAAGCCTTGAGCAGCCCCATCACCTCGATGAAGGCCGACAGCAGGTCGGAGGCGGTGATGATCCCCACCAGTTTCTTTTTGTCCAGCACGGGCAGGCCGCTGATCTTGTAGTCGTGGATGAGCCGGGCGGCGGTTTCGATGCTGGAGTTGGCGTTGATGGTGACCGGGTTGAGGGTCATCACCTGATGCACGGGAATGTCTTCCACCATGGCGGGGAAGAAAAACTGGCGCAGGTCGGAGGAGGTGATCAGCCCCACCAGCTGCCCGTCTTCCATGACCGGGAGATGGCGGATGGAGTGCTCCTGCATCAGGTGCATGGCATCCTGGATGAAAGCGGTGCGGGGGATGGTGATCGGCTCCCTGCTGATCCAGTTTTTGACTTTCATTTCTTCCAGCTCACGAGGGGCGGCGCCGGGGCCTTGCCTCGCCTTTGCTCGGGTCCCGGGAGAGCGGGCGGACAGGGCGGCAACCCTTGGCATTCGGCGCTTTTTCTCTTTTCTTCCGGAGGAATATACTTTAGATTGGGCTGTCCGTTCAAGGGTAATCGTGTCTGCCCGCGAGGCCCGTCCTGGGCGGCGGCTGCCGGCTGGCGGCTCGGAATGATACAATCCCGTAGCGAGGCAGCCGTCGCAGGCCGGCCCTATCCTTGCTCTGCTTGAAGGACTGTTGATGACCACGAAAAAGGATACCTCCATCGCCGAGGTCCGCGGCCGGATCGACCGGATCGACAGCGAGATCGTGGCGCTC
>JAJYKH010000320.1 GCA_021788685.1 Deltaproteobacteria bacterium
TTCCGATCTGGTTTTTTTGCCGTTTCCTCAAACCTCCAACCTCTAACCTCCAACCTCCAGGCTTCCCCCTCACCACCATGCAAGGAAGCCGTTCAGGGAAACAGCGCCCCGCCCCTCCCCGCGATTGTCCGCCCGCTTTCGCCTGATATACACTTGTAGGAGAACACGTCCCGCCTGACACGAGAGACCGTTCTCCCTGTCCGGTTCCGGGCTTACCGGAGATGAACGATGGCCTCCTTCCTGCTGGGTCTCTGCTGGCTCCTGCTCATCGCCGCCCTGCTCCTGCGGGTGGTCAGGCAGCTCGCCGCCTTCCGCCCTGTCTTCCCCGCCCCGGCCGGGGAGGACGTGCCGGAGATCAGCGTCATCGTCCCGGCCCGGAACGAAGCGGCCAACATCCTCCCCTGCCTGCGCGGCCTGCTCGGCCAGGCCTATCCCGCCCGCTGCCTGGAAATCATCGTGGTGGACGACGATTCCGCCGACGACACCCGGTGGCTGGTGGAAAAGCTGCTCCCGTCCCACCCGAATCTCCGGCTGCTCCGCGCCGGCCCTCTTCCCGAGGGGTGGACCGGCAAGCCCCATGCCTGCTGGCGGGGAGCGCTGGCCGCCCGCGGCGCCTGGCTCTGCTTCCTGGATGCCGACACCCGCCCCTCCCCCTCCCTGCTTCCCGCCGCCCTCGGCCATGCGGCAACGGAAGGGCTGGACCTGCTCTCTCTCCACCCCCGCAAGGAGCTCCGCCATTTCTGGGAGAAGCTCATCATTCCGGGCGGCCTGCTCGCGGCGGCCTTCGCCTCGGACCTGCGGGCGGTGAACGATCCCGGCTCGCCCCACGTGAGCGCCAACGGCCAGTTTCTCCTGTTCCGCCGCGAGGCGTACGAAGCCTTGGGGGGCCATGCGGCGGTCCGCGCCGAGGTCTGCGAGGACAAGGGCCTGGCCCGGCTCGCCAAGCAGGCGGGGCTCCGCACCCGGCTCGCCGATGGAGCCGGGCTGTTCAGCGTCAGGATGTACCCCGACCTCAGGGGGCTCTGGCAGGGGCTCACCAAGGACGCCGTCGAAATTGCCCCCCGGCCTGCAATGGTCGTCGGCATCGCCCTTGGGGCGGTCCTCGTGGGCTGGCTGTCCCTTCTGGTCCCGGCCCTCGATTGGCGGCTCATGGCCG
Source organism: Deltaproteobacteria bacterium (assembly GCA_021788685.1). Classification (GTDB taxonomy): domain Bacteria; phylum Desulfobacterota; class Desulfobulbia; order Desulfobulbales; family UBA5123; genus JAJYKH01. The sequence goes on from JAJYKH010000320.1 coordinate 1,157, forward strand.
GACCGGCCCCGGGCGGCTGGGCCGCCGCCGGCCTGTGCCTGGCCTTCTCCGGCTCGGCGGCCATCTATGGCCTGCAGATGGCCACGGCCCGCTATTTCCGCATCCCGGTCTGGTACGGTCTCCTGTTCCCCCTGGCCATGACCCTGATTGCCGGGGTTGCCCTGCACAGCGCCTGGCAGCGGCGCCTCGGCCGGGTAGTCTGGAAAATGCGGCGCTACCCGGTTGGCTTTGCCGGTCATCATGGGGAAGAGGGCCAGGGGGCATGGGCGGTTCAGGGCGGCCTCGACGCAGAAATCCGGTCTGGCCGGGATGAGCGCCGATAGTTCCTCCGCAGCACGGTCGAGGTGGGTGCTCTTTGTCGCCCTCGCGGCAGCCGGCCTGTTCCTCTATCCGCTGCGCACCGTCTTCATCCCGTTCGTCATCGCCGCCGGGCTGACCTACATCCTCGGCCCGGTGGTGAACCTGGCCGAGCACCACACCCGACTGCACCGGGTGCCCGTGGTCTTTCTCCTCTATCTCGTCATCCTGACCCCCCTCGCCACTTTCGGCTATCTGTACGGCCCGGCGGCGATGGTCCAATTGAAGAATTTCTTCCGGGAGCTTCCCGATCTCCTTCCCCGCGTGGTGGCCGAGCTCATGGGCGGCCAGCAGATCCGGATCATGAGCCGGACCGTCACCGCCCAGGAGGTGGCCGGGCAAATGCTGGCCATGGCGCGGGACCGGCTCGCCACCCCCGGCGGGGTGGTGGGCCTGGGCCAGCAGCTGATCAGGGGCTTGCTCGGGGGCATCCTGACCCTGGTGGTGCTCTTCTATTTTCTGGCGTCCCGCGATCTCTTCGCCCGCGTCCTCCGCGAGCTCACCCCCCGTCAGCACCACTGGCGGGTGAACAAGCTCGTCGAAGGCGTGCACTTCCTTCTGGGCCGGTACCTGCGGGGCATCCTCCTCGTCATCCTCTATGCCGGGGGGACCGCCTACCTCGGGCTGCATTTCCTGTTCGACCTGCCCTATGCCCTGCCGCTCGCGGTCCTCTCCGGGCTCCTCGAAGTCCTGCCCGTGGTGGGGCCCATTCTCTCCATCACCCTTGCCTGCCTCCTGGCCATGGTCACCGGCGGGTTCTGGCTGCTCCTGCGGGTGGGAGGGTTCTACGGCGTGCTGCGGCTGACCATCGACAACCTGCTGGCCCCGCTCATCCTCGGCTGGGCGGCGGTGATCCATCCGGCCATGGTCCTGTTCGCCTTCCTGGCCGGCGGCACCCTGTTCGGCATTCTCGGCCTGCTGCTCGCGGTGCCCACGGCCGCCGTGGTCCGCTTGCTTCTGGCAAACTGGGACGACTATTTCGGCTGAGGGGGGCCATCACAGGGCACCACATCTGCTTTGTCAGCGGCCTGCTCGCATAGTTGGCGATAGCCTCACAGGCCGATGCCGCCCATCTGCCGCACCCTGTAATGGCTTACAAAGGGAGATTTCTTCTCCTGGGGGGCTGTTCGTGCGGTGGCGAGCTACTCCGCGGGCGGCGAGGGGCCGTACTTGGCGAGGAGCACCGCCCGGGAGATCCAGATCTCGCCGGCCTTGATCTCCCGGATGCTCCGTCGCCCGAGCGCGTTCGGGCTGTAGGTCCAGAAGAGGAGAAGGATGTAGGCGGCCTCCCAGAAGCTGACGAACCGGGCCGCCAGCCCTGCGGGCGGGTCGGCGGGCAGCAGCTCGAAACCCCATCGCCGGAACAGCTCCGGGATTCCGATCTGGCCCTGCCGCCCGCCGAAAGAATTGTCCCCGCGGAACCCCTTCACCTCCCCCCAGGCGGGGTTTCCGCCGACGTGCGCCGCCAGCTCCTGCATCGTGACCCGCAGCCTCCGCTGGAAGTCCCGGGCCCAGCGGAGGTCGGGCCGGCCTCCGTTCATTGCCGGCATGTGCTCGTTCCACCAATGGAGCTCCCCCACCGATTCCCCGCCCCCGACGGCCGTTCCGTCCGCCAGCCGCACCGGCCGCTTGCATCGCCCCATGGACAGGCGGAGGAGGCATTCCTCCCGGGCGCTGAACTCGCGGATTCCCTGCCTGGGGATGAGAAAACGGTCCAGGCGGCGGACCAGCAGCCGGACCAGAGAGGCGAAACCGACCCGGAACCGGACCGGGGCCGCCGGCGACTCCCGGCCGTGCGGCACCTCCGGCTCCGCTCCCTGCGTTTCCCCGAAGAAACGGCGCAGCAGCTCGGAGGCGACCCGCCAGCAGATCGAGCTTGCAACCAGCAGCGGCAGGATGGACCATATGAGAATCTCCATGGCTCTCCTCAGCTCCCGGGACCGGGGGCGGCGAAACGGGTTTCCCCCGCGAGCACGCGCTGGCCGGCTGCACCCGATCTGCCGTGGGCGGCAGCCGGCGTGCCTTCTCCTTCCCCACTCAGGGTAGAGGGCCGGCACGGCTCCCGTCAACGTAACCAATCGCGGGGATGCACAAAGGGTGAATGCCGCGAAGCTGCGCCCCCCTCTCTTCTGTTCCGTCGGACAGGGGAAGGAAGGCCCCCCTCTTGAA
>JAJYKH010000321.1 GCA_021788685.1 Deltaproteobacteria bacterium
GCCGCAAGCGGCCCATGGAATTCGTGGCCATCGATCTCAACCGCGTGGTCCGGGCGCTCGAAAAAATGCTGCACCGGATCATCGGGGAGGATGTCACCATCCAGCTCGATCTCGATCGCGGTCTCAAGCCGATCCTTGGCAGCGTCACCAACATGGAGCAGGTCATTCTCAATATGGCGGTGAACGCCCGCGACGCCATGCCGGCGGGAGGGACCTTCACCATCACCACCCGCAACGTCGTCCTGACCGCAGGCGAGATCGCTGGCCTCTCCGAAGCCAAGCCGGGAGAATCAGTCTGCCTCACCATTGCGGACACCGGCACCGGGATGGGCCCCGAGGTCCTCCAGCATATCTTCGAGCCCTTCTTTAGCACCAAGGAGACGGGCAAGGGAACGGGGCTCGGCCTGGCGGTGGTGTACGGCATCGTCCAGGACCACCAGGGTTGGATCCAGGTGGAGAGCGAGCCCGGGCGGGGGACGCTCTTCAGGATCTTCCTCCCCGCCCACTGGGAGCAGCCGGTTGAGGAGAGCCTGCCCCCGGTCTCTCTCGACGAATGTCGGGGCCAGGGGGAGCGCATCCTTCTGGTGGAGGATCAGGAGGAGGTGCGCCAGATTGCCGGCACGGCCCTCGCCACCTCGGGCTACCGGATTGCCCTGGCCGCGAATGCGGGGGAGGCGAAGCGGTTGTTCGCCGATGAGCAGGGGGACTTCGACCTGATCTTCAGCGATGTGGTGCTGCCGGACCAGTCGGGGGTGGATCTGGTGCTCGAGCTGAGGAGGCGCAAGCCCGGGCTCAAGGTGCTCCTGAGCAGCGGCTACATCGATGACAAGTCGCGGCTGGGGGTGATTCATCAGCAGGGACTGCCGTTCCTGGCCAAGCCGTACGCGGTGAGCGGCCTGCTGCAGACCGTGCGCGAGGTGCTCGACGCCGATCCGGCCACTCCTTAGCACAACAGGGGAAATTCGCTTTCGCGGGGAATGGGTTTCGGCCCATTCCCTTTTTTGTTTCAAAACGGCCCGTTGTGCTTGCAAGCACCATGGTTCCCTGCCATAATGATGGAAATTGCTCATGGCAAGCGCTTGTGGTGGAAGGCATTCCTGCATGGAACGGGGGAGGGGAAACCTTCACGGGAACGGGGGGACCATGTGCGCATTACCAAGCAACGGCTGATGATTCTGGACCAGCTCCGGAAGCTGACCAGCCATCCCACCGCAGATGACGTCTATCATCTGCTGCGCCGGCACATGCCCAAGATCAGCCTGGGGACCGTCTATCGCAACCTGGAAATCCTCTCGGAGGAGGGGCTCATCCAGAAGCTCGACGTCGGGGGCACCCAGAAGCGGTTCGATGGCAATCCGCAGAACCACTATCACGTGCGCTGCCTGCACTGCGGCAGGGTGGACGATATCCAGATGCTGCCCATGGCCGAGCTGGAAGAGGATGCCCGGCGGCTGAGCCGGTACGACATCCAGCGCCACCGTCTGGAGTTCGTCGGCTCTTGCCCGGAGTGCCGGCAGAGATAGCGGCCCCGGATGGCAAAGGTGGGGTCTTGGCTGCCAACCTGATATGGTCGAGGCGCCGACGGCGTGAGGGGGCCGAAGGCCGGTCGGCAGAAAAATCCTTCGAGGGGGAGATGACATGCTGAACCGAAAAATGGAACAGGCGATCAACGACCAGATCAACGCCGAGCTTTACTCCGCCTATCTCTACCTGGCCATGGAGGCCCATTTCGCGGCGGAGGGGCTGCCCGGCTTCGCCGCCTGGATGCGGGTGCAGACCCAGGAGGAGCTGTTCCATGCCATGAAGATGTACGATTTCGTCCATGGCCGGGGCGGACGGGTGGCCCTCGGCGCCATCCCCAAGCCCCCCGGCAAATGGAAGTCCCCGCTGGATGTCTTCGAAAACGTCCTGGCCCACGAGCAGAAGGTGACCGGCCTCATCAACGTGCTGGTCGATCTCGCTTTGGCCGAGAAGGACCACGCCAGCCATGTGTTTCTCCAGTGGTTCGTCACCGAGCAGGTGGAGGAGGAGGCCTCGGCCGGCGAGGTGCTGCAGAAGCTCCGGCTGATCGGCAAGGACGCCAACGGCCTGTTCGTGCTCGACCGGGAGCTGGGCCTGCGGACCTTCACCCCCCCGGCCCAGGCCTAGGTGGCCGGCATGGGCGCGGTACCGATCAAGGAAAACGTCTACTGGGTGGGGGCGGTCGATTGGAACGTCCGCGACTTCCACGGCTATTCCACCTGGAAGGGGACCACCTACAACGCCTACCTGGTGACCGACGACAAGATCACCCTCTTCGACACGGTGAAGGAGAGCCACCGGGGCGAGCTGATCCATCACCTTCACGAGGTGCTGGGCGGCGACCTCACGAGGATCGACTACATCGTGGTGAACCACGTGGAGATGGACCACTCCGGTTCGCTTGCCGAGATGGTGGCGCGGATCAAGCCGGAGAAGGTCTTCTGCTCCCCCATGGGCCACAAGGCCCTGCTGGAGCATTTCCACCACCAGGATTGGCCGTACGAGGTGGTGAAGACCGGGGACACCCTGAAGCTGGGGAAGAAGACGGTGCGGTTCCTCGAGACCAAGATGCTGCACTGGCCGGACAGCATGTTCTCCTATATCCCCGAGGACAAGCTCCTTATTTCGAGCGACGCCTTCGGCCAGCACTGGGCCACCTCCGAGCGGTTCGCCGACCAGGTGGCGGCTCCGGAGCTGATGACCCACGCCGCCAAGTACTACGCCAACATCCTCCTGCTCTACTCCCCCCTGGTCCAGAAGCTCCTCGCCACCGTGCAGGAGATGGGGCTCGTGATCGACATGATCGCCCCGGACCACGGCCTCATCTGGCGGGGCAACCCGGGCGTCATTCTGGAAGCCTACGACCGCTGGAGCCGGCAGGAGGCCGCGCGGAAGGCGTTGGTCATCTACGACACCATGTGGCACTCCACCGAAAAGATGGCCAAAGCGATCGTGAGCGGCCTGACGGCCGAGGGGGTGAGCGTCCAGCTCCTGAACCTGCGGGTGAGCCACCGGAGCGACATCCTCACTGAGGTGCTCGATGCCAGGGGGTTGGTCTTCGGCTCCCCCACCCTCAACAACAACATGATGCCCCGGATGGCGGACTTTCTCACCTACCTCAAGGGGCTGCGCCCCAAGGGCAAGATCGGCACCGCCTTCGGCTCCTACGGCTGGAGCGGCGAGGCGGTGAAGCACATCACCGCGGCCATGGAGGAGATGGGCATCGAGCTGGTCGATCCCGGGCAGAAGCTCAAGTACGTCCCCGACCACGACGGGCTGCGGGGGTGCGTGGAGCTGGGCCGGAAAGTGGCCAAGGCGATGTGAGCGGCGTGACCCGGAAACCGCTTTCCCTCTCCGGCGGTCTTGATGGTATGGCATTCCGGCGCCATATCCTCGCCCTTCTCCGGGGAGAGGACCTGTCCCGGATTTTGGCCGATCTGCGGCCTTTCCCGCCCCAGAAGCTCATCAAGCCGCTTCTCTCCGGGATCTGCAGCGCGGATGAACGGGTGAAGTGGAACGCGGTCGCCGCCATGGGGCCGACGGTGGCCGCCCTCGCCGACGAGGACATGGAGGCGGCGCGGGTGGTGATGCGCCGCTTCATGTGGAGCCTGAACGACGAGTCGGGGGGCATCGGCTGGGGGGTGCC
>JAJYKH010000322.1 GCA_021788685.1 Deltaproteobacteria bacterium
AAGGTTGGAGGTTGGAGGTTGGAGGCCAAGGCACCCGTAGGGGCGAAAAATCTTTCGCCCCTACCCATTTCCCGTTCCGGAGCAGGCCGTAGGGGTTCTGCCTCAAGCCTCCAACCTCAAGCGAAGCGGCCCTCCAACGTCTCTAGCCGTGGTACAGGTCCGGATAGTGCTTGCGGGCGCATTCCGGGCAGAGGCCGTGGCTGAGCTCGATGTTGTGGTGCTGGTGGAAGTAGCTCTCCAGGGATTTCCAGTAGTCCGCCCCTTCCCGGATCTTCTTGCAGAACGAGCAGATCGGCAGCATGGCCTTGAGCAGCTCGCCAATGTCCTCCAGGATCAGGAGCACCATCTGGTCGCCCCCGTGGGCGAATGGGGCGGTGGTGATCGCCAGGAAACTCTCCCTGACGCCCTCCTCGCCGATGATCTCCAGCCGCGTGCGCTGCCGCACCACCTGCTGCCCCCGGCAGGCCTTGCGCACCGAGTTGCGGATCACGCACTCCCGGCAGGCCGCCGCCCGGCCGCAGCCGCCGGGTGTTTCCGTGGCATGGACGCAGTGGAGCACGTCGCCGCCGCGCTGGCGGAGGATGAGGTCCGGCGCCCGGTCGAGGACCCGGCTCCCCGCCGCGTTGCATGCGATGATCCGGACGTCGGGGTCGACCACGAAGACCGGGGAGGGAATGGCATCGAGGATGGTCTTGAGGAAGCTTTCGTCTTGTTTTGCGTTCAGGAGATCCATGACTTCCGGCATGCTGGGCCCTTGCCGCCGTTCTACCGGCGGCGTGATGAGGGGGGGCGGCGCTTCGAGATGGAGATGCGGGGCTGGCGGGCCGGTTAGGCCCCGGCTCCGTTCATGATAGACGGAGACGGCATAAGGCGCAAGGCTTGTCGGCCTCGCCAGAAGCCGCTCCGCCGAGGGTCCACGGCGGATGATGCGAGATCATCAGGGTTTCCGGGCACCTGCCGCCGGTTAGCGGGCGGAAGAGCGGATTCCTTTGCTTTTCCGGGCGAAGAGCTGGTATAAGTTTGGGTGCCACTGCGGCCATTCCGTGACCCCAATTTCTCCCGGATCGTGCATGTACCGCAATCATTTCGGCCTGACGGAGCTGCCTTTTTCCATCGCCCCGGACCCCCGGTTTCTCTACATGAGCGCCAAGCACCGGGAAGGGCTCGCCCATCTTCTGTTCGGCCTTCAGAGCGACTGCGGGTTCGTCCTCCTCACCGGGGAGGTGGGCACAGGCAAGACCACCGTCTGCCGCTGCCTTCTCGAGCAGATTCCGGCCGATACGGACATTGCCTTCATTCTCAATCCCAAGGTGACCGTGGCGGAGCTTCTCGCCACCATCTGCGAGGAGCTTCACATCCAAGTCGCACCCGGCAGCAGCAACAAGGTCCTGATCGACCGCATCAACGCCTACCTCCTCGAAAACCACGCCCGGGGCCGCAGGACGGTGCTCATCGCCGACGAGGCCCAGGTGCTCGATACCGAGGTGCTGGAACAGCTCCGGCTCCTCACCAACCTGGAGACCAGCCAGCGCAAGCTGCTCCAGATCCTGCTCATCGGGCAGCCCGAGCTGCGGGACAAGCTGGCCCGGCCAGAGCTGCGGCAGCTCGCCCAGCGGATCACCGCCCGCTATCACCTGGAGCCCCTTTCCCGGGAGGAGATCGGGGCCTACGTGGCCCACCGGCTGGAAGTGGCAGGCGGCCGCCGGACCCTCTTTCCCCCGTCCTGCTTGAAGACAATCAACGCCATGAGCGGCGGCGTTCCCCGGCTGATCAACGTCCTTTGCGACCGGGCCCTCCTGGGGGCCTACGTGGAAGGCAGGGAGAAGGTCGACCGCAAAGTGCTCCGCCAGGCGGGGCGCGAGGTCTTCGGCCCTGGCCAGCGCAAACGGCGGGGCCTGGTTCTCCTGGCCGCATTGGGGGGAGGAGCGGTCCTCGCCGCCGCCCTCCTTTTCCTTTGGACCCGTCACGGCCTGGCGGGGAAGGAGGCGGCCAAGGCCGTTCCCCATTCTCCTCCCGGCGCAGCCGCCTCGGCGGCCGCTCCGGTGGCGGCCGGGACCGAGGCCGTTTCCCGTGGGTGGCCGCCGGCCGACAGCGGGGCCATGACCCGGGAGGCGGCCTTCCGGCATCTGTTTGCGGCGTGGGGCATCCCTTACGACGGGGAAAAGGACGGGGAGGCCTGCCGGTTTGCCGTCAGCCGCGGCCTCCGCTGCCTGGAGCAGAATGGCGGCTGGGAGGCGCTCCGGCGCTTCAACGAGCCGGCCGTGCTGCAGCTGGGCGAGGGGGACCGGCGGTTCTTTGCCGCCCTCACCGGGGTGGACGGCGAAACGGCGCTCCTCACGGCAGGAGCCGCCACCAGCCGGGTGCGGGTCAGCGACCTCGGCGCCGCCTGGCAGGGGGAGTTCGTTCTTCTGTGGCGGCCGCCTCCGGTCTACCGCCACAGCATCAGGCCGGGGGAAAGCGAGCCGCTGGTGTCTTGGCTGGCCGACCGGCTCGCCCGCATCGACGGGCAGGGGCCGGGGGCGGGCGGCGATCTCTACGACGGGCAGATGGCCCAGCGGGTGAAGGCTTTCCAGCTCAAGGCGGGCCTGGACCCTGACGGCGTCGTCGGCCCCCGGACCCTGATCCACATCAACACGGCCGCCGGGATGCAGGTGCCCCGGCTGGCAACCGATTACAGGGGCATCGGAGCGCCGGGACGGCTCCTGCCTCATTTTCGTAAGCGATCACAGGTGCCGGAGATGCGCGAAAGCGGCCTGTGAGGCTGTACTCGGGTACGCGAACAGGCCGCTGACAAAGCAGATTCGGTGCCTGTGATCGCGGCTGGCTTCCGGCGAGGGAGGGGCATAGGATGTCCTACATTCTCGATTCGCTCAAGAAATCGGACCAGGAGCGGAAGCGGGGCTCGGTGCCCGGCGTGCTCAGCGACCATGGGGGCAGCGGCAAGGGGCCGGGCGGGCCCCGGGGGCCGCGCCCGTCTTTCCTGCTGGGCGGCGGCGCCCTGATTCTCGTCCTGCTCGTCCTCGTGATCTGGCAGAAGCCCTGGCGGGCGCCGGCGCCTGAGCCTACCGCGCCTGCGGCCACGGCCCCCAAGAAGCCGATGAAGGCGGCTGCGGCCCCGCCCGCCAAGCCATTCCTTCAGGGCCAGAAGCCGCCGACGCTGCAGCATATCCCCTCGCCGATCAACGGCGGGTTCCTGCGGCCGCCCGTTCCCCCGGCGGGAGCGAGCAATCAAGGCCGGCCGGTTCCGCCGGGGGCAGACGGCCCGGTTCCCTCCCCGCCATCAGGACTCCCCATGAACCGGCCGGGGGTGGTCACCCCGCCCACCGGGATCGGCGGCCCCATGGCCAGGCCGGGGATGGCAGGCCCCGGGGGGAACGGATCGTTGCCGGCCGGCGCGATTCCACCGCCCCCGGGGATCGGCGCGGTCGTGAACCGGCCGGGGATGGCGAGCCCCAACGGGAGCGGGCCGGTGCCGGGGTCCATGGCCGCCCAGCCGGGCCAGCCCGGGAATCCCATGGGCAGGCCGGCGATGGCGGGCGTCCCGATTCCGCCGCCCCCCTTGCCGACTGCCGCGCCCGCCGAGCGGGTGGTGGGCGGCCGGCACGCCGGGGCCCCAAACGGCCCTGTGCCCCACGGCCCGGAAGCAGCCGCCCCCGGGCCGGA
>JAJYKH010000323.1 GCA_021788685.1 Deltaproteobacteria bacterium
GCTCCGAGGCGATGGTGCAGACCATGGAGGCAAGGAGCGTCAGGTAGACATCGTGGTCGAAGCGGTCCTTGCTCTTGACGAGCAGGCCGATGCTGGCCAGGAGAATGGCGCAGATGAGGTATTCGCTGATCTTCTTGAACGGCGTCAGCCCCTCTCCTTTGACGAAGCAGACCGGAAAGACCTTCCAGAAAAAAATGCTCGCCACCAGCAGGGCGGTGATCGCCAGGTAGACGAAAAACGTCCGGTATGGCCGGACCGGCCGATCCTTGCCCAGGTGGATGAAAGCGACAAGCAGGGTCAGGCTCTCCATGTAGCGGGCCGCGATCCACAGCTGATTGGCGTAGTAATCGTAACCGGTGAAGATCTGCATTCCCTTGTAGGCCAGGGTGTGCAGGAGGTCGAGGCTGCCGATGAACAGGTAGGCGATGCCAACGAAGAGCAGATAGGGGTTTTGCAGATAATCGCGCGAGTTCCAGGCGATGACGAAGAGGGCAAACGCCACGACGATGCTGAAGATTTCGGCCAGGCTGTGGAAGAGAAGATAGCTGTAGAGGCTGCTCAGGTAGAGGCCCGCCAGCAGCAGGCCGCCGCCGAGGGCGGCGAGGCCGTGGCTTTTTGCCCACCGTGGTGCAAAAGAGTTTCCGGTCATGGCGGTTAACCAACGGGCCAGCGGCCCGGGAAAAGGAGATCGAGGGAACTCTCATTATAGCCAACAGCGGCATGCCGGCAAACGAAATCGCCGGTGGGGCCAACTTGGCGAAAGGGCTCGATGGAGCCTGCTGTTTCGCCATCCGGGCGATTCATGGTAGAATGCGCTTTTCCAGCTGCCTGCCGGGCATCCGAAGCCCTCGGCACCTACATTTGCCATGCGCGAGCGACTGTTCACCATCGGCCATTCCAACCACCAGGCCGACTTCTTCCTGGAGCTGCTCTCCAGCCGCGAGGCGCAGGTGGTGGTGGACGTGCGCTCCGTCCCCTATTCCCGCTACGTGTCCCGGTTCAACAAGCGGGAGCTCGAGACCCTGTGCAAGCTCTCCGGGCTCAAATACCTCTTCATGGGTGACCAGATCGGGGGGAAGCCGGCGGACGGCGCCTTTCGGGACAGCAGGGGGCGGGTGGACTACGCCGCGCTCGCCCGGAGCGACCACTTCCGGGCCGGGCTCGACCGTCTGGAAAAGGGGCTGGCGGCCGGCTGGCGGATCGTCCTCCTCTGCGCCGAGGAGGACCCCCTCCGCTGCCACCGCCACTGGCTCATCGCCAAGGAGCTGGAGCTGGTCCGCCGGGTGAAGGTCTGGCACCTCCGGGCGGACGGCTCCGAGATGCGGGCGGTGGACCACTTCGGGGGCGGCCCGGAACAGCTGGGGATGTTCTAATAAGGCGGCCCCACAAGAGGCAAGAAAGCCGACCAGCGGTTTCAGGTTTATCTCGCCGATGCCCCGGCATTAATGAACGGTCACAGGTGCCGTAGATTCGCGCAAGCGCTTCTGGCCGCTATAGCAGCGCTATGCGGCCAGGAGCGATCGCACGAAGATGCGGTGGCGGTGGCCGTTCACCCCTTCAGGTCGGCCAGCCGCTTCATGTTGGCCTCGATCTTGGCCAGGGTGGCGGTGAGGGTCTCCAGCTTCTCCTTTTCCTTGGCCACCACGTCGGCCGGGGCGTTGGCCAGGAACTTCTCGTTCGCCAGCTTGGCACCCACGTTCCGGAGCAGGCCCGCCATCTTTTCCTTTTCCTTGGCGAGCTTGGCGATTTCGCTCTCGATGTCCACCAGGCCGGCGAGCGGCACGAAGATCTCGATATCGGTGTGGATGTAAGAGGCCGCGCCTTTGGGCCGCTCCCCCTGGCCCCGGACGGTGATCGCCTCCGCCCGGGTCATGGTCTTGATCGTCCCGATCTGCTTCTCGAGGAGGCAGGCTTTCGCCTCGTCCGGGCAGAGGATCAGGCCGGTGATCTTGGCGGTGGGGTGGATCTGCATCTCGCTCCGGATGTTGCGGAGGCCGGTGATCACCCCCATGAGCACCTCCACTCCTTTCTCCGTCTCCTCGTCCACCCGGCCGGGCCGCTCGGCCGGGAAGGGCTCCAGCATGATCGAAGAGCGCGCCCCCGGCAGCACCTGCCAGATTTCCTCGGTGACGAAGGGAATCACCGGATGGAGCAGCTTGAGCACGGTTTCGAGCACGTGGAGGAGCACCGCCCGGGCGGTGTCCCGGGCCTCCGGATTGTCGCCGTAGAGGTCGGGCTTGATCCACTCCAGGTACCAGTCGCACAGCTCGTTCCAGGTGAACCGGTAGAGGGCGGACGCCGCTTCGTTGAACTGGAAGTCGTCCAGGGCGTGCTTCACCGCGGCGATGGTGCGATCGGTGCGGCTCAGGATCCACCGGTGGGGGAGGGCGAGCGGCCGGCCGTCCACCGTGGCGGCGAGCGCCGGGTCCACCTCGCCCAGGTGCATGAGGGCGAAGCGGGAGGCGTTCCAGATCTTGTTGATGAAGTGGCGGTAGCCCTCGATCCGCTCCTCGGCGAGCCGGATGTCCCGGCCCTGGGCGGCAAACGCCGCCAAGGTGAAGCGGAGCGCATCGGTGCCGTACTGGTCCATGAGCTCCAGCGGGTCGAGGACGTTGCCCTTGGACTTGCTCATCTTCTGGCCTTGGGCGTCCCGGACCAGGGCGTGGAGGTAGACGTCCCGGAAGGGGACATCCCCCATGAAATGAAGACCCATCATCATCATCCGCGCTACCCAGAAGAAGAGGATGTCGAAGCTGGTGATGAGCACCGAGGTGGGATAGAACATCGGCAGCTCGCGGGTCTTCTCGGGCCAACCCAGGGTAGAGAAGGGCCAGAGGGCGGAGCTGAACCAGGTGTCGAGCACGTCGGTTTCCTGCTTGAGGGCGGCGCCCCCGCACGTGGGGCAGGAGGCGGGCGCTTCGGCCGCCACGACCAGCTCGCCGCACCCCTCGCAGGTCCAGGCCGGAATCTGGTGGCCCCACCAGATCTGGCGGGAGATGCACCAGTCGCGGATGTTGTACATCCAGTCGTAGAAGGTGTTTTCCCACATCTGGGGGTGGATTTTGATCCGCCCCGATTTCACCGCCTCGATGGCCTTCTCGGCCAGGGGCTTCACCGACACGAACCACTGCTTCGAAAGAGTGGGCTCCACCACCGTGCTGCAGCGGTAGCAGTGGCCCACCCCGTGCTGAAGCGGCTCGATTTTTTCGAGCAGACCCCGGGCTTCCAGGTCCGCCACCACCTTTTTCCGGCATTCGAAGCGGTCGAGCCCGGCATAGGCGCCGGCCGCCTCGTTCATGGTCCCGTTATCGTCCATGATCTTGATCGCGGGGAGCCCGTGGCGGCGGCCGATCTCGAAGTCGTTCAGATCGTGGGCCGGGGTCACCTTGAGCGCACCCGAGCCGAACTCCATCTCCACGTGGGTGTCGAAGACCACCGGGATCTTCCGCTCGACAAGCGGCAGGATGACCGCCTTCTCCGGCAGGTTGGCATAGCGCTCGTCCGCAGGGTGCACGGCCACCGCGGTGTCGCCCAGCATGGTTTCCGGCCGGGTGGTGGCGACGACCAGGTAGCCGTTGCCGGAGGCCAGGGGGTAGCGGATGTGGTAGAGCTTGCCGTCGGTGGGCT
>JAJYKH010000324.1 GCA_021788685.1 Deltaproteobacteria bacterium
GGCGCTCCCCAGCCTGGCCCGCCGGTCTTCCTCGTATTCGGTGTAGTTGCCGTCGAACCACGCCACCTGGCTGTCCCCCTCGAAGGCGAGGATGTGGGTGGCGATCCGGTCCAGGAACCAGCGGTCGTGGCTGACGACCACCGCGCAGCCGCCGAAGTTTTCGAGCGCCTCTTCCAGCGCCCGGAGAGTGTTGACGTCCAGGTCGTTGGTGGGCTCGTCGAGGAGGATGACGTTGCCGCCGCTTTTGAGCATCCGGGCCAGGTGGACCCGGTTGCGCATGCCGCCGGAGAGGATCCCCACCTTTTTCTGCTGGTCGTTGCCCGAAAAGCCGAACCGGGCCACGTAGGCCCGGGAGTTGACCTCCCGGCCGCCCAGCTTGATGATGTCGTTGCCGTTGGAAACCGCCTCCCAGATGGTCATCTCCGGGGAGAGGGCATCCCGGCTCTGGTCCACGTAGGCGAGCTGCACGGTGTCACCGATGCGGAAGGCGCCCGCGTCGGGCTGCTCCTGGCCGATGATCATCTTGAAGAGGGTGGACTTGCCGGCCCCGTTGGGGCCGATCACCCCGATGATGCCGCCTGGCGGCAGCTTGAAGGTGAGATTCTCGACCAGCAGCTTGTCGCCGAACCCCTTCCGGACCCCCTCCGCCTCGATGACCACGTTGCCCAGGCGCGGGCCGGGCGGGATGTAGATCTCCAGGTCCTGGGCCCGCTTTTCCGCCTCCTGGCTGACCAGCTGCTCGTAGGCCTTGATGCGCGCCTTGGATTTGGCGTGCCTCCCCTTGGGGGTCATGCGGATCCACTCCAGCTCCCGGGCCAGGGTCTTCTGCCGGTCGCTCTCCTGCTTTTCCTCGGTCTGCAGCCGCTTGCGCTTCTGGTCGAGCCAGGAGGAGTAGTTGCCTTTCCAGGGGATCCCCTCGCCCCGGTCGAGCTCCAGGATCCAGCCCGCCACGTTGTCGAGGAAGTAGCGGTCGTGGGTGACCGCGATCACCGTCCCCTCGTAGCGCTGGAGATGCTGCTCGAGCCAGCCCACCGTCTCGGCGTCCAGGTGGTTGGTGGGCTCGTCGAGGAGGAGGATGTCCGGCTGCTGGAGGAGCAGGCGGCAGAGGGCCACCCGCCGCTTTTCGCCGCCGGAGAGCACGGAAACCGGGGTGTCCCCGGGCGGGCAGCGGAGGGCGTCCATGGCCATTTCGAGGCGGCTGTCCAGCTCCCAGGCGTTCCGCGCCTCCAGCTGGTCCTGGACCTTGCCCTGCTTCTCGATGAGCGCGTTCATCTCCTCGTCGTCCATGGGCTCGGCGAACCGGGCGTTGATCCGATTGAACTCCTCCAGGAGGTCCACCGTTTCCTGCACCCCCTCCTCCACAATCCCGCGCACGGTCTTGGCCGGGTCAAGGGCCGGCTCCTGCTCCAGGAGCCCGATGGTGTGGCCGGGGGCGAGGACGGTCTTGCCTTGGAATTCCGCATCGGTCCCTGCCAGGATGCGGAGCAGCGAGCTCTTGCCCGCGCCGTTCAGGCCCAGGACCCCGATCTTGGCCCCGTAGAAGTAGGAAAGGTTGATGTTCTTGAGGACCGGCTTCTTGTCATAAAATTTGCTCACTCCGATCATGGAGTAGATGATTTTGTTCGGCTCGTTGTTGCTGCTCATCAGAAAAACACTCCTTGGGAAATGGCGGGGCTCAAAAACCTGCCCGGAAACAGATTGGCCCGGTTGGCGGCTGCCGCCCAGCGGTGTCCATCCAGAAACGAGCCAGAAACGAGGACTTTCGTTTCCAGGCGGCTGAGCAACGCAGCAATCGGGCGAAAAGACCGTTTCGGATGGACACAAAGGTAGCATCCGGGGCCAAAAAAGCAAGGAAGATTGACCGACCCCGCTCCCGGGAAAAACCATCTTCTTGACAGGCGCGAGAGGGATGGCTTAGACTCTAACTGCCTTTTCGGGACGGCTCCTTCTGCCCGATTCTTCGAATCCCCGGCTTGAGCACTCAGATGACCATCGGCCCGTGCCTCGAACGCAGAAAACATCCCCGGTTCCGGATCGAGGGGCGGGCCTATGCCGCCAACACCGACCGGCCCGGACTCATCGCCGACATCAGTCTGGGCGGGGTTTCCTGGCACTACATCGATCGCAAGCTCTGGCCGGAACCGTTGCCCCCCACCCTGGACCTCCTGATCGAAGGCCGTGAGGCTGCCCTCACGGGCCTGCCCTGCCGGGTCATCGCCGATGTGGAGGCGGAGCACGACGGTCCCGACACCTCCCTCGCCCTGCGGCGCCGCAGCGTGCAGTTCGGCCCCCTCACCGCCGAGCAGCAGGCCCTCCTCGAAGAGATCATCCGGCGGCACGCGGCCGCCCCGCTGCAAACCCTCCCCATCCCAAATTAACCGATCAGGACGCCACCTGGTTGCGGCCGTTCTTCTTGGCCCGGTAGAGGGCCTTGTCCGCTGCCTTGAGCACTTCCTGGGGGTCTGCCGACCGGGCGCCGGGGCCGGCGACCCCGATGCTCACGGTGATGGTCACCTGCTTGCGGGAGGCGGTCACCGCCTGCCCCTTCTGGGGCTTCACTTTGGGGCGGTCCTTCCCCCGGATGACAAAACCCGCCCCGGCGATGGTCTCCCGGAGCGTTTCCAGGTGGGCCGCCGCCTCCCGCGCGGTTTTCCCGGGAAACAGGATGGTGAACTCCTCGCCGCCGTACCGGTAAGTCCGGCCGCCACCCCCCACCCCGGCCATCTTGGCCGCCACCATGCAGAGGACCTGGTCCCCCACGTCGTGGCCGTACGTGTCGTTGAATTTCTTGAAATGATCGATATCGACCATGGCCAGGGCGTACTTGCTCCCGAGGCGCAGCATGGCCTCGTTCAGCGCCCGCCGGGCGGGGATCCCGGTCAGCTCGTCACGGAAGGCCATGCCGTAGGCCGACTCGATCACCGCCACGATGAGGATGAGCCCGGCCATGCCGAAGCAGACGGTGGCCGGCGGCCCGGGATGGACGAGCAGGCCGCCCCCCGCCGCGAGGGTGGCCCAGAAGAAGCCCTCTTCCTGCACGCCCCGCCGACGGACGAGGGCGAGGGCAAAGAGAATGAGGGCGATGGTGAAGGCGAGCAGCGCCGCCTGGGGCAGGGGGGCCTTCGCCAGGATAGGATAGGCCAGGAGGGGGTAGGCGACCGCGGCGGCGACCGCGGCAGGCGAGGCGAAGTGGAAGGCGGCCAGGACCACCGGCTGGAGAAGGATGATGGCCAGCCGTCCCAGGCCGCGGCCCGCCACCACGCCGCGCTCGCGGAGCAGGAAGATGCCAAGGAGGTTGGCCGGCACCAGGAGCGCCGCCGCCTGATGCACGAATTCCCCCGGCCCCGGACGGCCGCCCAGCCGCCCGATGGCCTGGTCGGCCACGGCGAGGACCACCAGCGCAAACACCAGCCGGCTGCGGTTGAACCGCCAGCCGAGCAGCATGCCCGCCGCCCAGACCGCGGCGGGGGCCAGCGTCATTACGGCCGGCGGCGCCTGGGAGGGAAGGCCGCTCGCCGCCAGGGCCACCGCCGCCAGGAACAGCAGGCCGCCGGGAACAAAAAAGGACATGAGGCTCCTGGCCATGCGTTCCTCCCTCCATTG
>JAJYKH010000017.1 GCA_021788685.1 Deltaproteobacteria bacterium
AAGCAAGCCGAGCACGAGCAGCAGCCCCAGGAGAAACAGAACCCCTGCCGCCCCGGCCCGCAGCGGCGATTCATTCCGGTATGCGGCCTGGGCCAGCACGTAGCCGAGGGGCGCCAGGCCCAAGGGGACCAGGAGGTAGGGGCCGGTGCCGAGCGCCAGGGCGAGGGCGGCGGTCAGCAACAGCCCCCCGGCTGCGATCAAGGCGCCCTGTCGGCGGCCGTCCCTGAGCAGGTAATAGAAAACCGGGAGCGGAATCAGGCTGTGGATTCCCCCAAGTGCCCCGGGCAGAACAACGGGAAGGCTGAGGACGGCCCCGGTGATCAGGACCGCCATCAGCCGGTCGCGGCTGGCCGCGAATCCAGGCCTCTGGCGTTCGTCCATCCGTTCGCTTACATCTGCGGGGAGCCGGCGTATGGCAGCAGGGCGATCTGACGGGCCCGCTTGATCGCCTCGGTCAGCTCTCGCTGGTGCTTGGCGCAGGTGCCGTAGATCCGCCGGGGAATGATCTTGCCCCGCTCGGTTACGAAGTTCCGCAGGTTTTTGACTTCCTTGTAATCGATGACCAAAGACCGATCGACACAGAACCGGCACACCTTGCGCCGGCTGAAAACTTTCCGAGTTGCCATGGTGTTCTCCTAGGATGTGGAAGAGAGGGGCTGACGATTACTCTGCCGCCGCTTCGCCGGTTTCGGCTCCAGTGGTTTCTTTCCTGGCCGGTGCCGCCGAGGAGGGTGCCTTCAGCTTGATCGTCATGAACTTCAGAATGCGGTCGTCGATCTTGAAAATGCGCTCCATTTCGGCAACTGCGGCGGCCGTGCCGTTGAATTCCGCCAGCAGGTAGGAGCCCTGCTGCTCTTTCTTGATGGGGTAGGCCAGCTTCCGCAGACCCCACTTGTCCACCTTGAGGATGGAGCCCCCATCCCCTTCGATGATTCCCTTGGCCCGGTCGATGATGCCGCCGATTCCGTCTTCGGCGACATTGGGCCTGATGATGGCAATGGTTTCGTAGATGCGCATGGGATTTTCTCCTTGTGGGCTGAGTGGCCCTCGGCTGTTATCTCCTGAGGGCAAGGAGCGTTCGCCCGCCACGGCGGCTGGCGATGAAGACAAACGCCATGGATAACACAGGCTGATCGCCGGTGTCAATCCTTTTCTGCTTGTGTGGCGCGGCGTTGAGAGGAGGCGGCGTCCTCCGCCGCGAGTTGGCCGACCACTTGGTCAGTGGCTGCCTGCAGGGCCTCCTCGGCATTGATTCCGGCCAGGCGGCAAACTTCGACCGCTGCCAGGAGCAAGTCGCCTAGCGCGGCGGCCGCCTTTTCCTGGTGCGCCACCATTTTCGGGATGCTTGCGGCATCTTGTTCCAGTCTGCGCAACGAGGCGTCGAGTGTCAACCGGCTGCAGCCGGCCTTGGCCGCCCGTTCGGCCACCCGCTGGGCGCGGCGGAGAGCGGGCAGGCTCCGGGGCACCGAGGCCAGGGGGCTTTTCCCCCGCCCACCCTTTTCGGCGGCCTTGATTTCCTGCCAGCGACGCCGCAGATCCTCATCGCTGCCCGGCTCGATCCCCCCGAAGACATGGGGATGGCGCCGAACCATCTTGGCGGAGATCGTCGCGATGACCTGGTCCATTCCGAACAGGCCCTGTTCCTCATAGAGCCGGGCGAGGAACACCAGCTGAAACAGGAGATCGCCGAGCTCTTCGCAGATATGGGCGGAGTCGTCCCCGTCGATGGCCTCCAGCAGCTCGTGGGCCTCTTCGATTACATACGATTTGAACGTCTGCGGGGTCTGTTTCCGGTCCCAGGGGCAGCCGTCGGGAGCGCGCAAACGGGCGACGATCTCCAGCAGCTCGCTCAATTTCTTGTCGGTCTGTTCCATCCATCCACCTCGCGGCGCAGGCCGCCTGTGAAAATTGATGATCGCGCACCCCCCCCCGGGGTCCGGCGATCGGGAACGAGGAGCCAACATGGTGCACAGCGCGGGCCGCCGGCGGAGCGGTTTTTGCGAGGCCGACAAAATCCCTTCAGGAGGGGGCCGTCCCGGCCGATGAAGAGAAAAAAGCCAGGGCAATGATCCGCCTGCGCGGTTGAAATCTCCCGGAGCCCATCCCGGCTCCTTATAACAACCGTTTTGAGTTTTGCCTAGAGCGGGAGCGTGGCGCCTCGCATCCCGGCAGGGGGCGGAGGCCAGCCAAAAGAGGCTTGCAAGACAGGTAGTGAATTCTTATACTATCATCCTTTTTCGTTTCCGGGGGATTGAAGGCACCTCTTCGGGTGTCAAATCGGGCACTTGCAGGTAAATGCGTCATGGGATGCCGTTGCGCCATCCCGAAACGGCCGAACCTAACCCATTCTAAGACCATGATATCTTTCTTTTTCGTGTGAGGAACGTCTGGTCGGAGGCCAAAGAGCGGGCAAACGGGGAGAGAGGGGGAGATGGGCAAGAAGCTTTTGTTAGAGAAGCACAAGGACATCGCACGCATCGATCAGGAAGAAAAAAGAACCCACGGCTGGTACGTCCGGGTCCGCTATTTTGGCAAGACCCATTCCAAATTTTTTTCAGACGGCAAATGCGGCGGGCGCTATTCCAGCCTGCTCTCGGCCCTCGCCTGGCGGGACGAAACAGAGGCGAAGCTCGGCAAGCGGCGGACCGACAAGCACATCGTCACGGTGAGCAACACCAGGACCGGGGTGGTGGGGGTCCGGCTGAACGATAAGCTGAACCGTTACGAAATCAGCTGGGTGGATGCCCTAGGCAAGCAGGGCAAGACCTCGGTATCGATCACAAGGCACGGCAGGGAAAAGGCATTCGAGATGGCCTGCGCCATCAGGAGCTTCAAAGAAGCGGAGCGCCTCGCCAACTGAGGCCCACTCTTTCTCCCTCCCGGAGTTTGTCGGTTTCGCCAAAAGCCGCTCCGCCGGCGGGGTACGTTGTTATTCATTCCCGCCTCCCCAAGGTTGGGAGGGAGTGCGAGATCATCAAGATTGCCCCCATCGGCTCCTGGTCAGTGCTTTCATCGGGAGCGGGGCGGCGCCCCTTTCCCTTCTTTTTTCCCCTCAAAGAAAACAGCGAGGTCCCGCGGGTGGGCCACCACTGCCCGGGCGCCGCTGGTCCGCAATTCCTCTTCCGTGCGGAAACCCCAGAGTGCCCCCACCGGGTGCATGCCGGCCCCGGTGGCGGTCTGCATGTCGGTATTGGTGTCGCCCAGATAGAGGATTTCGCCCGGGGACAGCCGCAATTCCGCGGCCAGGCGAAGGGCGGCGGTCGGGTCCGGCTTTTTGGGCACGTCCGGCCTGGCGCCGGCCACCGCATCGAACCGCCACGACGGCAGCAGCCTGGCCACCGTCAGCTCCGTCAGCTCCTGCTTTTTGTTCGAGAGGATGGTCATTCTGATCCTCCGGTCGGATAGGATATCGAGCAGCTCCGGTATGCCGGGGTAGGGCCGGGTGTGCTCGTTCCACCGTCGGCTGTATTCAGCGAGGAAGGCGGCCACACAACGGGCCACGGTCGCCTCGTCCCGGCTAGCGGGCGGCAGGGCCCGGCGGGCCAGGACCTCGGAGCCTTCCCCCACCATGGTGCGATAACCATCCACCGGATGGGGGGCGAAGCCCAGGCCGCGAAGGGCGGCATTCATGGAATTCGCCAGATCGAGCAGGGTGTCGAGCAGGGTGCCGTCCAGGTCGAAGATGACGCCGCGAAACCGAGACATGGGGCGGAGGGTCAGGAGGGGGGCACGGCGGCCTTGCCCAAGGCCGTCTCGATGATCCGCCGGCCGGCGGTGATCCGGGCGCGCAGCAGCGACGGCTTGGCAGGCTTGGGCAGGTAGTCGTCGGCGCCGCCTTCGAGCGCCTGCACCTGCTCTTCGACGCTGTTGCGGGCGCTGAAAATGATGGCGTACACGTAAGGACCGGCCGGCCGGACCCGCAGCCGCTGGCAAATCTGAAGCCCGTTCAGCCCGGGCAGGTTCCAGTCGAGAACGGCCAGGCGGATCTCCCGATCTTCCTCCAGAAGCCGCCAAGCATCGTCGCCGGTGGCCGCCTCGACCGGCTGGTAGCCCCACTGGCTGAGGAAGTTGGCCAGCCCCTTGCGGACCACCGGGTTGTCCTCGGCGGCGAGGACTTTCAGCCGCTTGCCACCCCCGGCTTCACGTCCCGGCGCGGGGCGGCTTTCTTTCCCTGCGGATTCGCTCATTTTCTTTTCACTTGCCTCGCGTTCTGTGATACCCTTTCCCAGGCGTCCGGTTGCGAGAAGCTTGTAAAGGTTCGCCGGGGACGGTCTTCGTGGCCTGCATGTTTCTGCTACCATTTTTTGTTTTTTATTTCAACAACAAGAGGCGGATACGGGCTCGTTTTTTCCCCTTGACTCTCCCCGTTAATGGCACTATGATCCCGGGTTTTAGTGGGGGGAAAGCATCATGCCGATCCCCCCGACAGCAGGAGAGATTTGCATTGCGTGAATTTCCAGCAAACGGAATTTTCGTATCCACCATCAACTTCGCGTAAAGGAGGAACCATTCATGTCTGTTTATGTTGTCGGCCATTCCAGCCCTGACACCGATTCCGTGGCCAGCGCCATCGCCTTTGCCAACTACCTGAAGGCAACCGGCACCGATGCCACCCCCGTAGTCCAGGCGACCAGCCTGAACCCCGAATCCAAGCTGGTCCTCGACAAGTTCGGGCTGGCCCAGCCCGAGGCGCTGACCGATGCCGGCGGCAAGAAGATGGCCCTTGTCGACTTCAGCGACATCGCCCAGGCACCTGCCAACATCGGCAAAGCCGAGGTCGTGGCCATCGTGGACCACCACAAGATCGGCGACATCACTACCGGCAGCCCCATCTTCTTCTATGCCAAGCCGGTCGGCTGCACCTGCACCGTGCTCTATGAAATGTACAAAAATAATAACGTCGCGCTGCCGAAGAACGTCGCCGGTGCCATGCTGTGCGCTATCCTGAGCGATACCGTCAACTTCAAGTCGCCGACCTGCACCCCCGAGGACAAGGCTGCCGTGGCCGCCCTGACCAAGATCGCTGGCGTGAGCGATACCAATGGGCTGTTCATGGAGATGCTCAAGGCCAAGTCCTCCATTGACGGCGTGCCGATCAAGGACCTCATCTTCCGCGACTATAAAGATTTCGACATGGGCGGCAAGAAGATCGGCATCTGCCAGCTGGAGCTCGCCACCCTCGACCAGGTCGCCGCCATCCGGGCCGATCTGGCGAAGGGCCTCCAGGCCGTCAAGGCCGAGGGGAAACGCCACTCCGTGATCATGATGCTCACCGACGTGGTCAAGGAAGGCTCCGAGCTGCTGGTGTTCTCCGACGAGCCCGCCATCATCGAAAAGGCTTTTAACGGCAAGCTCAGCAACGGCACCATGTGGGTGAACGGCATGATGAGCCGCAAGAAGCAGACCGTGCCCCCGCTGCAGAAGGCCTTCGGCGCCTGATTTTTCCGACTCGGTCGGAATAAAAAAGCCCTGGCGGATTCCGCCGGGGCTTTTTTTATAGGACCTAATGGGACTAATACGGCCTATAGGTCCTATTTTTTTCCTGCTTCACCTTCCATCGTTGGCTTGAACCTACTCCTCCGGATGGGCGGCCCGTTTCAGGTCCCTCGTGAAATCGAAATGGTCGTCCTGCTCCGGCGTATGGCAGCGCAGACAGGTATCCACCAGGGGGCGGCGGCTGAGGGGAACTTTTCCCGCTCTCCGGACATGCTCGCCGCCGGGGCCGTGGCAGACCTCGCAGCCGACCGCCAGCATGCCTTCGGGCAGGGCCAGGGCGGCGGAAGTTTCCTCCTCGGTTCCGGTCACGTGACAGGGCAGGCAGTTGAGGTTGAATTGCTGCTGCTTGGCAGCAAGCGTCCGGTACGATCCGGCATGGCGGGTGCGTTGCCAGTTGGCCGTTTCCTTAAGATGGCAGCGGCCGCAGGCCTGCCATCCCACGTAATCGGCCTCTTTCTCTTTCGGGCGAGGATTGGCCACGGGCCGGTGGGATGCCTGCTTCCCGAGCCGCTGAATCTGCTGGCGGATGTCCCCCACAACCGCTGCCACCTGGAGATCGTCGGGCAGCGAGGTTTCCATTGCCAGGAAATCGTTCTTGAAAGAGGAAGATCTGCTGTCGCTGGCCTCCAGGGTCGCGACCTCGGCGGCAAGCCGCTTCTTTTCTTGCCGGAGCTCGGGTGAGCTCGGGGCGCGCCGCAGCTGCCACTCGATCTGGTCGAGGGCGCGCTTCCGGTCGAGGAGCAGCTCCTCAGGACTCTGGCCCCAGTTGGGCCGGCCCTGCCAATCGAGGGAGAGCACGCCGAGAGACTTGCCCTGTTTGGCCGTGCTGCAGACCAGGGTCTGATGGGAAAGCACCGGCGCCAAATCCCCGGCGTTTCCTCCCGCCTGGATGATCAGGTTCACGGCCGGCAGGGCCGCGGCGATCTTGTCGATCTGGGCTCGGTCGAGATCGGCGAGAAGGACGATGAAATCAGCCTTCTTCTTCAGCTCGGCCACCACCGGCGGCAACGCCTCCTGCCATGGCAGGAGGAGGGACCGGTCCGACGGCGGCCCGCCGGGACCGGTGAGGCCGGTGATGCCCACGGTAATCCCCCCGGCCTTTTTGAAGAGCTTGGCGGCGAAGAGGGGCTTCCGGTCGGCGCGGTCCACCAGGTTGGCGCTCAGCCAGCTGAACTTGGAGGCCGCTGCCATCTCCCGCAGGAAATCCACCCCGCCGGCCAGGTCATAGCGGCCCACCCCCACGGCATTGTAGCCCATGATGTTGTAGGCTTCGACGATTCCCCGGGCGGTGGCCCGGGCCTGGGGCGCCATGGCCGGGGAGAGGGGCGTTTCCCCGAACAGCAGGCCGCCGCCGTCCACCGTCAGGCTCGGGGCCGCCACTTCCCGCCGCTTTTGCACCAGTTGGGATGCTTTTTTGGACAGACCGCCCAATTGGTGGCTTTTTCAGCCGCAAGGCTCGGTCTCGCCGTGGACGTCGTTGGAATAGAAGACGACGAATTTTCCCTTCCCGGCCATGGCCGTTCCGGAGAGCAGGGGGAAGAGAAAGAGCAGAATCAACAGGGGGCGCATTCGGTTCATCTCGGCGGTTCTCCCTTGGGGCCGGCCGGGCCGGCAGGACTTTTCTTCCGGTTCAGAATCTCCCGCCACTTGGTCAAGCGGTCCTTGATCACCGCTTCGTAGCCCCGGTTGGTGGGGTGATACCAGGCAGCGTCCTGCAGCTCGGGCGGGAGGTGCTCCTGGGGCACCAGGGCCTCCTCCTCGTCGTGGGCGTACCGGTACCCCCGCCCGTACCCGATTTCCTTCATCAGCCGGGTGGGGGCATTGCGGATATGCAT
Organism: Deltaproteobacteria bacterium; assembly: GCA_021788685.1. Classification (GTDB taxonomy): domain Bacteria; phylum Desulfobacterota; class Desulfobulbia; order Desulfobulbales; family UBA5123; genus JAJYKH01. The sequence continues at coordinate 7,332 of JAJYKH010000017.1, forward strand.
GGGCACCGGCAGGCTGCCGGTCCGCTCGATGTCCCGCCGCACCTGGCCGAAGGCCACATAGACGGCATTGCTTTTGGGTGCGGTAGCCAGGTACAGGGTGGCCTGGACCAGGGCCAGCTCTCCTTCCGGGGTGCCCAGCAGATGATAACTCTCCCGGGCGTTGAGCGCTACCGTGAGGGCCTGGGGATCGGCGTTGCCGATGTCCTCGGAGGCGAAGCGGATCAGCCGCCGGGCCAGGTAAAGCGGCTCCTCGCCGGCGGCGAGCATCCGGGCGAGCCAGTAAAGGGCGCCGTCCGGATCGCTGTCGCGCAGGCTCTTGTGAAGCGCGGAGATCAGGTTGTAGTGCTCTTCGCCGCCCATGTCGTAGCGCAGGCTCTTGCGCTGGATCGCCTCTTCGACCGTGGCCAGGGTGATGGCGGGCCGGCCGTCCGAGCCCGGCGCGGCGAGCGAGGCGGCGATCTCCAGACTGTTGAGGGCATTGCGGCCGTCCCCGTCAGCCATGGTGAGCAGGTGCTCGAGGGCGGCCGGCTCCAGGGCGAGATCGAGGCTCCCCAGCCCCCGCTCCCGGTCCGCCAGGGCCCGCTCTACGATCACACGAAGGTCCTCCCGGGTGAGGGGATTGAGCACCAGCACCCGGCAGCGGGAGAGCAGGGGGGCGATCACCTGGAAGGAGGGGTTTTCGGTGGTGGCCCCGATGAGGGTGAGAAGGCCGCTTTCCACGTGGGGGAGAAAGGCGTCCTGCTGGCTCTTGTTGAAGCGGTGGATCTCGTCGACGAAGAGCACCGTGGCCCCGCCGGTTTCGGCCCGCCGCCTGCCGGCCTGCTCGACGATCTGCCGGATCTCCTTGACCCCCGAGAGCACGGCCGAAAAGAAAACGAACTCGGCGCCGCTCTCCCGGGCCAGGATGCGGGCAAGGGTGGTCTTGCCGGTTCCCGGAGGGCCCCAGAGGATGAGGGAGGGCAGGTAATGCTCGCGCTGCAGCTGCCGGAGGAGCCGGTCTTCCCGGACCAAATGCTCCTGCCCCACGAATTCATCGAGGGTCCGGGGCCGCATCCGTTCGGCCAGGGGGGTGGTGTGGTTCCGGGGGGAGACCTTGGAGGGCATAATGGTCGTTGCGTTTCAGTGTCATAACAAGTGACAAGTAAGAGAAACCCCGCCTTTGAACCTGTCACCTGTCACCCGTCACTTAGACTTCAGCCTATTTCGCCACCATCGCCCGCATCATGTCGGCGGCGTTCTCCGCATGGTTGGCGATCTGGCCGATGATGTCGATGGTGGTCAGCTGGTGGTGGAGCAGGATCGGGTCGGTGGTCCCCTTGAAGATCATGTGCTTGAGCCCCATTTCCAGGGCGTCCGCCTCGTGCTCCATCTGACGGATATCATAGATCACCTGTTTCACCCGGCTGCGGTTGCGGTCGCTCTTGTTGCTGAAGAAGTTGTCCGCTTCCACCACCAGGCGGGGCAGCAGCTGGGCGGCTTCAGAGCATTTATCGAACAGGGCGAGCAGGGTTTTGGCGCGGTCGGCGCAGCGGCATTCCATGAGGGAAAGCCAGTCCATCAGGGTCTGGGCATCGTCGGCGACCTTGTCCTGCTCCTTGATGAAGGCGAACAGCTCGAATTTGTCCACCGGCATGATGATGCCCTTGGGCAGATGGCCGCGGATGTTGCGCTTGATGGCATCGGCCTCGTGCTCCTTCTGGGAGACTTGGAGGGCAAACTCCGCAACCTGCTGGCTTTCCCCGGCAAGGTACCGCTCCAGGCCCTGGCGGGCGAGGCCCAGGCACTGGTTGGCGACCTCGGCGTGGCGCTCCAGGCCGATGAGCGGCGAGATGGCGAACTGAAGGGAGGGGAGCTTCTCCTTCTGCTGATGGCGGATGTTCTGCCCTTCCACCAGGAAGACCACCTCCTCGGCCAAGTTGGTGGCCTGATCGCCGATGCGCTCCAGGTTGAGGGCAATCACCGTGCAGTGATAGCGGGAGCCGTCCATCCGGGTGCCGGCGCGGATGGCGGTGAGCATTCCGTCTTCCACCCCGGCACAGAGGGAATCCATCTGCGGGTCGGTGCCGATGACCTGGCGGGCGAGGCCGGTATCCTGCTTGACGAAGCTGTTGATGGCCTGGGTCAGCATCCTTTCGGCCAGGTCTCCCATCTCCTGCAGCTCGGGCAGGAGGGCGCTTTCGGGCTCATCCGCTTCCACGATTTGCCGGACGCGATTCGCGACGTTCACGGCGCTGTCGCCCACCCGTTCCAGCTCGTTGATCATGTGCAGGATGGAAATGAGGAAACGCAGGTCGCCGCCCACCGGCTGCTGCAGGGCCAGGGTCTTGACCACATCGTCCCGGATGCGGTTCTCCAGCGCGTCGATCTTGAGGTCCTGCTCGGCCACCCGCTTGGCCAGCTCGCCGTTCTTGTGGACCAGGGCGGCCATGGTGGTGCGGAGAGATTCTTCCACCAGGGTGGACATCTTGAGGATGTTGGTGTTGAGCTCGGCGATCCATTTCTGGGCGGTGGTCGTCATGTTTCCTGCCGTTCCTTAGTAAAAGATGCAGCCTCGTGGGTAAGCGGTCACAGGGCACCGCATCTCCTTTGACAGCGGCCTGCTCGCGGAGCACCAGTCCAGCTCACAGCCCCCCTTCCGCGGATCTGCGGCATCCTGTGACCGCTTACAAATACCTGCCATTGCTGGCTTCGAACCCTGTGCCCACCGTGATCGGTTACCCTAGTGGGTGACGGAGCCATGCGGCTCCGAAGCAAACCCCTCTATTTTACCCGATGGCTCGCAAAGGTGAATCCTTTTCCGGCGGAACCAGCTCCCCCATCCGGTCCGCCAGCCGCTCGGCCACAAAGACGAGGGACTCCAGGTCGAGAAAATCGAGAACGTGCCGGTCGAAGAGCACCTTGACCTTGGCCGGGAAGCCATCCTCGGGTGCCGCTTCCCAGAAGAGCACTTCGAGCGGCACTATGGGCAGCACCGGAAAGACGAGGTCGAGGGCGGCCGAGCCGCTGCCCCCCCGACGGGGATCGAGAGGACGGGCCGCCATCAGGAGCAGATCCGGGGGGCGGCCGCTGAAGAGGCGGGCCAGCCGCTCTTCGCAGTAGACCGCCAGCGTCCGCCTCTTGGAAATGGAATTAGGGAGGCTCTCCATCCCCACCCAGTCGCCCGCCGGCGGCCGGCCGCCACCCCCGTGCACGTAATTGTAGAGCAGGATCTGGTCGCGATGGTCGTCCGGCTCCCGGCCTTCGATCAGAATGGCGGTCTTGCCGACGGTGGTCTGCCGGCCGAGGTAGGGGAAGGTCAGAATATCGGGACTCTCCTGTTGCCAGGCCGCCCCGAGCGGCCCCGCGAGCGTTGCGAAATCGAGTGGCCCGACCTTTTCCCGCAGGTGGGCGACCAGGGCGAGCTCCTGCGCCTCTTCGCCGCCCGTTCGAGGGGATGGTTTTCCGATGGCCAGACGCCCCCGGTCGAGAAAGGGGCAGCGGCCGGGGTCTTCCCCGTCCCGGGCCACTGCCGCGGCAAAGGCCAGGCATGCCGGATAGCCGCAGCGGCCGCAATTGCTCTTGGGGGTCAGGCGCAGGATGTCGAAAGGGTTCATGCTTGGTCCATTTCGGCCGATAACGGAAGACGAGAGCTTCCCTGAATCCGTGAGCGTTCGTCCGGACGCCAGGTCCGCGAAGGCGACCATTCGATTAGAGTGAGCCCTATCGTACGGTGCCGACAAAGGAGATGGCGCGCGGACGACGCCCCGAAGGGCGACGAGTGAAGCTATCTTCAATTGCTGCTTGCATCATCAAGACATCCAATCAACAAGATAGCTTGACCCAAACCGACCATCGTCACGGATTCAGGGCTTCCACTATATCATCCACCCGGGGGCCTGATAAAGGATTTGATTTCAGGGAGGTTCCCGGGTACTTCTTAGCCAATCGACCTCATGGAAAAAAACCGCTCTCCCCTCCAGCCCATCCTCCTCATCGATGACGAGCCCCACATTCTCAACGGCTTCAGCGTCGCCCTGCTGACCGCCGGGTTCGACAACCTCATCCGCTGCCAGGACGGACGCCAGGTTGGGGACCTGATCGCCCGCCAGGAAATGGAGGTCGTGCTCCTCGACCTGATGCTGCCCCACGTTTCCGGGCAGGAGATTCTCCGCCGCCTGCAGGAGGAGCAGCCCCAGGTGCCGGTGATCATTCTCACCGGGGTGGACGAGGTGACCACCGCCGTCCAGTGCATGCGCGGGGGCGCTTTCGACTACATCGTCAAACCGGTGGACGGCGAGCTGCTGCTGGCCTCGGTCCGGCGGGCCATGGACGTGCGGCAGCTCCGGCGGGAAAATACCCTCCTGGCCCGGCGCATCCTCTCCGGCGGGGTGGAGAACCCGGATGCCTTCGCGGCCATAGTCACCCGCAACCGCCGGATGGAGGCGATCTTCCGTTACTGCGAGGCCATTGCCGAAGGGCGGCAGCCGGTCCTGATCACCGGCGAGACCGGGACCGGCAAGGAGCTGGTCGCCCGGGCTCTCCACGAGCTGAGCGGCCGGAGCGGCGAGCTCGTGGCGGTCAATGTGGCGGGGCTGGATGATCACGTGTTTTCCGACGCCCTGTTCGGCCATGCCCGGGGGGCCTTCACTGGCGCCGACCGGGTGCGGGCGGGGCTGGCGGAAAAGGCGGGAGCCGGCACCCTCTTTCTCGACGAGATCGGCGACCTGAGCGAGCCCTCCCAGGTGAAGCTCCTGCGGTTTCTCGAGAACGGCGAATTTTATCCCCTGGGCGCAGACGCACCCAAATCCTCTTCCGCCCGGGTGCTGGCCGCCACCTCCCGGAACCTCGAGGAGGCGGTCGCGGCTGGCAGTTTCCGGCGGGACCTCTATTTCCGTCTGCGCACTCATCACATCCAGGTCCCCCCCCTGCGGGAACGGCGGGATGACTTGCCCCTCCTCCTCGCCCACCTGCTGGAGGAGGCAGGGCGGGAGTTCCAGCGGGAGGAGCTGGCCTGCGACCCGGAGGTGGTCCAGGTCCTCGCCGCCTATGATTTTCCAGGAAACGTCCGGGAGCTGAAGGCCCTGGTCTATGATGCGGTGGCAGGGCTCAGCGGCGACCGGATCACGCCGGCGGCCTTCGCCCGGCTGGCCGGGGATCAGCCGGGAGCGGAGGGCGCGGACGGCGACTGGGCGGGCCGGCTGCAGCGGCTTCCCTCTCTGAAGGAAGCCTCCGAGGCCCTCGTCGAGGAGGCCCTCCGGCGAACCGGCCAGAACCAGCGTGCCGCGGCCATGCTGCTCGGCATCACCCCCCAGGCCCTCAACCAGAGGCTGAAACGGCGATGAGCGCGCCCCCTGCGGCAAGGGAGCCCGGAAGCGGGCAGCCGGCGTTCCCTGCCAGGCTGCTCGTGGTGGACGATGAAGAGGCCATCGCCCGGATCTTCCGCCGCCGGTTCGAGAAAATGGGCTGGGAGACCATTACCGCCACCAGCGGCGAGGAGGCCCTTTCCATTCTGGAAACATCCCCGATCGACCTTCTCCTCACCGATATCACCATGCCGCAGATGAACGGCATCGAGCTCATGCGCAAGGCCCTGGCGCTGCGGCCCGATCTCCAGTGCATCGTGATGACCGGTTTCGGCCAGATCGAAACGGCCGTGGAAGCGATGCGCCTGGGGGCGATCAACTATTTCAGCAAGCCGATCGACTTTGAATCGCTGGTGGTGGCCATCAGCAACGGCTTGGAAAAGAAGCGGCTGCAGGCGGAGCTCGCCCGGGAGCGGCAGTCCCTGCAGCGGGCCAACCGGGAGCTGGCCCTCGAAGTGAGCAAGAACAAGATGATCCTGGACGCCGCCGGCGACGGGATCATCGGCTTCGACGAAGCCGACCGGGTCACCTTCGCCAACCCGGCCGCCTGCCGGATGCTCGGCTGGGAAGCGGACGGGCTCATGGGACAATCCCTCTCTTCCGTCCTGGAGGAAGCGGGAGCTTCCGCGGGGGAGGGCGGCAAAGAGGCGGCCGAGGCGGTCTGCCGCCACCGGCAGGGCCATTGCTTCCCGGTGGAATACGTCCTTTCTCCCATGGCCGAGAACGGCCGGAGGATCGGCTCCGTCCTCGTCTTCAGCGACATCGCCGAGCGACGGCAGGCGGAGCGGAACCTGCTGGCCCATCTCGATTTCCTGCAGGTGCTGCTCGATACCATCCCCACCCCGGTCTTCTACAAGGACACCGAAGGGATCTACCGCGGCTGCAATTCGGCTTTTGCCCGCTTCGTGGGCAAGACCGCGAAAGAGATCATTGGCAAGGGGGTTTTCGATACCTTCCCCCGGACCAATGCCGAGCGCTATCACCAGGCCGACGCCGCCTTATTCGCCAGCCCGGGCAGCCAGGTGTACGAGGCGCCGCTGCGGTACGCCGGCGGCAGCGAGCGGCAGGTGGTGTTTCACAAGGCCACCTTTACCGATCCGGACGGCAGGGTGGCGGGCCTGGTGGGCATCATGCTCGACATCACCGAGCGCAAGCAGGCGGAAAGCGAGCTGCGGCTCTACCGTGACCGGTTGGAAAAGCTGGTGGCGGAGCGCACCGCCGAGCTGCAGAAGGCCAACGATCATCTGCGGCAGGAGATGCGCGAGCGCCAGCAGGCGGAGCAGGAGGCGGAAAGCCGGCGCCAGCAGCTCATCGAGGCGGACAAGCTCGTGTCCCTGGGGGTGCTGGTGGCCGGAGTCGCCCACGAGATCAACAATCCGAACACCTTCATCATGATGAACGCCCCCATTCTCCGGCGGGCCTGGGAAGACACGCAGCCGCTTCTGGACGGGCATCGGGAGCGCTGCGGCGATTTCCTCGTCTCGGGTCTGCCCTACTCGGAGATGCGCGGCCATATTCCCGAGCTGTTCTCGGGCATCACGGAAGGGGCGGAGCGGATCAAGCAGATCGTGCTGAGCCTCAAGGATTACGCCCGCAAAGATGTGGCCGATCTCAACCAGCACGTCCAGATCAACGAAGTATTGAAGGCCGCCCTTACCCTGCTCGCCAACGCCCTCAAGAAAGCCACCCATCGGCTCGAGGTGGCGTACGGCGAGGGGCTGCCTCCGGTCACCGGCAATTTCCAGCGCATCGAGCAGGTGCTGATCAACGTCATCCAGAACGCCTACCAGGCCCTGAGAGGGACCGACAAGGGAATCGCCATCGCCAGCATTTACGACCCCATACAGAGGGTGGTGACGGTCCGGGTTCAGGACGAGGGCTGCGGCATCCCGCCGAATCACCTCAAGCACATCAAAGACCCTTTCTTCACCACCAAGCGCGACAGCGGCGGCACCGGCCTGGGGCTGTAGATCTCGGCCGGAATCATGGAAGAGCACGGCGGCCTGCTCCTCTTCGATTCGATGGTGGGGAAGGGGACCACCGTCACCATCGTTTTTCCTGCCACCCAAGGGACCTGAGCCGCCAATTTTGATGATCTCGCACAGTCGCCAAACCTGTTTGGCTGTCATTCCGGCGAAGGCCGAAATCGAGTATTTCCAAGTACATGCAACGTCACCGGACCCCGACCTGCGCCGGGGTGACGGCTTTCTGCGGCGCCATTAAGTTTTGTTGAGCCCTGTCAACGAGAATTGATGCAGGGGCCTTCATGGTCCGCTCCCCCCCGATTCCTGCATCGCACCGTCCGGCCTATTTCCTTCTTTCACGATTTGGTGTGATCATGCGCCGTTGCGGTCCATCCGGACGACCATCCGGCGAAGATCTTCGAAACCGGTTCCAGTGGCACGCATCTTCCAAAGGGAACAAGTCGTACCCCCGAACGCCAACTCCGAATCGTTATGAACCCCACCCACATCCTGATCGCCGAAGACGAAAAGCATGCCCGGCTGACCTTGAGCCTGACCCTGCGGCAGGCCGGGTACCGGATCAGCGTGGCCGGGAACGGCAGGGAGGCCCTGGAGGCGATCACGGCCTCCACCCGCGGCCCCGAGCCGGTGGAGCTGCTCATTTCCGACATCCAGATGCCGGACCTCGACGGGCTCGGACTGATGGACGGGCTGCGGCAACGGGGCATTGCCATTCCGGTGATCGGCATCAGCGGGTTCGGGGACAAAAACCTGCTGATGGAGCTGCTGCGGCGCGGCTGCCGGGACTACCTGGACAAGCCTTTCACCCCGGAGGAGGTGGTGGCGCGGGTGGCCAAGGTGCTGCGGCAGAGCGAGGCCGTCCGGGAAGGCGACGCGATCCGCTTCCGGCGACTTCGGAAAGACCGGCGGCGCATCCGGCGGCAGATCGACGATGACCGGGAGCGGTTCGAGGAGCTGCTCCGGCAATTCGATTCGGCGGTGGATGCCTACCGGGCGATCATGAACGGCAACACCCGATCCGACAAGCTGCCGCTCGCCTCCCGTCACCTGCCGCTGACCGGCCTGGGCGGCGATTATCTGGAGATCCGGGAGACCGAGGTCGGCTGCGACATTCTGCTCGCCGACGTGGGAGGGCACGATGTGGCCGCCTCGTTCAACGCGGTGCTCATCAAGACCTTTTTCGAGGAAAACTGCCGCAAGCTCATGGACCTGCAGACCTTCCTCCGGCTGCTCAACCTGCACCTTTACGACCGGGGGCAGAAAGGACGGCCGATTGCGGCCCTCTTCCTGCGGCTCGATCTGGAGGGCGGGAAAGGCTACCTGGCGGCGGCCGGCAATCCGATCCTGGTGGCCGCCGGGGCTGGCTGCCGCCCCCCCCGGGTGCTGCAGGCCGAAGGGAGCTCTCTTGGCGAGGTGGAGGAGATCGATTTTTCCATCCGCCAGTTTCCGCTGGCCCCAGGCGACCGGCATTTCATGTGCTCCGACGGGGTGGCCGCCGCCCTCGCCGCAGGTCACTCCGGTGGGGAAGGGGAAACCGCCGGGTTGAGCGATCTCGTCCGGGAGGCGGGGGGAAAACCGATCGCATTAGCAGTCCAGAACATCTGGGAAACCGTTCTGGCGTCCTGCGGCGAACAGCCTGCCGACGACCTGACTCTTCTCGGTCTCGAAATCCCTGGAGAGAATGCTTGTTCCACGTAAAAGAAACGCCGAAAGCCATCCGGATCGAGCTCTCCTCGAAGGTGGACCATATCCAGAACGTGATTTGGGAAACCTGGGCCTTCCTGGAAAACCGCGGCTACGGTCCCTTTCTCGAGCTGAACATCGTTCTGCGGGAGCTGCTGCGGAATGCCATCGAGCACGGCAACCTCAACATCGATTCCCGCCGGGTCGTGGTCACCATCGAGATGGCGGCCGGTCCCCTGTGCCGGATCACGGTGGAGGACGAGGGCGAAGGGTTCGCCCATGAGCGGCTCGGGCTGCCGGTTGAGGATCCGCGGCATGAGCGGCGGCGAGGGCTGGTGCTCATCCGTGAGCTGGCGGAGCGTCTGGAATTCAATCCCAAGGGCAACCGGGCCATCGTCCTTCTCCGTCCTGGCGGGAGCGATGCGGGGGGAAACGGGCGGTAACGGACAACCTGAGGGAGTTTCCGGGCGGCTGGGGATGGAAGCACGCTTATGTCCCTATCTTCTCCGTCCCGAGGTCCGGAGCTTGTTGCGGGATCATCGATTTTCGGCGGCCAGCAGGCGCCGCCGGTCTCAGCGAGTGGCCGGGCACTGATGTCGGGTCAGAGCCGGGCTTTGTCTCTCCTCGCACTGCCGGGGACGGCAACAGCCGTCCTCGGCAGTCTTTTTCCAAGGAGCTCACCAGACCAGGCTTGAAGCCCCGGCTGGCTCCATGGCGCCTTGCCGGCCCGCGACGAACCGTCCTGCCGATGGTCCGAAGGTGAATATTGTGGTCTTTCCCCGCCCATGGTGGTCCGGAGCTGGTGCGAGATCACCATCACTCGTTGTCAGGCTGTCGGCCCTGTGCTATAAACAACAGGGTGGCAGGGGGGCGATGGAATTTTTCGGGCGAGGAGATTCGGCTCATGCGGGATAAAGTGCAGGCGGCGCTCAACAAGATGAGGCCGATGTTGCAGAAGGACGGCGGCGACGTGGTGCTGGTGAACGTGACCGATCAGGGCCTGGTGCAGGTGCAGCTGACCGGGGCCTGCAAGGGGTGCCCCATGTCGCAGATGACCCTGAAGAACGGCATCGAGAAGTTCCTCAAGAGCGAGGTGCCGGAAGTGAAGGGCGTGGAGTCGGTGTAGGGATTTTTTGATTTTCGGGTGCTGATACTAAATTTCGCTTCAAAGATCAAAAATTCCTTCACTTGTGATAGCCCGTGCCCGCCCGGATGGTGAAGACCCGGTATAGCTGCTCTACAAGCAGCAGCCGGGCCATGTCGTGGGTGAAGGTCATCCGGGAGAGGGAGAGGGACAGGTCGGCCCGGGCGACCAGCTTCGGGTCCAGGCCCACGGGACCGCCGATCAGAAACGAAACGCAGCGGTGCCCCGTCTCCTGCCAGCTCCCCACCATCCCGGCCAGATCCTCCGAGCTGACCTGCCGCCCTCCCGGGTCGAGGGCCACCATGAACGATGGCTGGCTCATTTTCGCCAGAAGCAGCTTCCCTTCCTCTTCCCTGATTTTTTCCTCGGCTTCCTGCGGCGACCAG
>JAJYKH010000325.1 GCA_021788685.1 Deltaproteobacteria bacterium
TCTAGAGGACCTCACCGGCGAGGGGCTCCAGATCTTCACCACCTTCGACCCCCAGGTCCAGTGGCAGCTGGAGGAGGCCATCCGCCAAACCCTGCCGCGGCTGGCGCGCCAGGGGGGGCGCCGGCAGCTCCAGGTGGCGGCGGTGGTCAGCCGCTACGGGTCGGGGGAGATCGAGGCGGTTGCCGGCGGGGCCACGCCGGGGGAGGCGGGCTTCAACCGGGCTGTGGACGCCAGGCGGACCATGGGCTCCCTGGTCAAGCCGGCGATTTACCTCGCCGCCCTCGAAAACGGCTTCACCCTGGCCTCCCTGCTGGATGATACCGCGGTCGCGGTGCCGGATGGGCACGGGGGCACCTGGCGGCCCGAGAACTTCGACCGGCAGGAGCACGGGCTGGTGCCCCTCCATACCGCCCTGGCCCACAGCTACAACATGGCCACCGTCCATCTCGGCCTCGCCGTGGGGCTCGACAAGGTCACGGCGGCCCTCAACCGTCTCGGTCTCGAAACGCCCGGTCCGGCCTATCCCGCGCTCCTCCTGGGCGCCCTGACCCCCTCGCCCCTCGAGGTCAGCCAGATGTACCAGACCCTGGCCGCGGGCGGCTTCTACAGCCAGCAGCGGGTGATCCGCAAGGTGCTCGATGCTGCCGCGAAGCCCCTGGAGCGGTATCCGCTCGCCGTTGAGCAGCGGGTGGCGCCCGCCACCGCCTTCCTAGTCGACACCGCCCTCCAGGAGGTGGTGCGCGAGGGCACCGGCCGGCCCCTGGCCCAGTTGTTGCCCGCATCCTTCGCGGCGGCGGGCAAGACCGGCACCTCGAACGACCTGCGGGACAGCTGGTTCGCCGGCTTTACCGGGGACCGCCTGGCCGTGGTCTGGGTCGGCCGCGACGACAACCGGCCGATGGGCCTCACCGGGGCGAGCGGGGCGATGATGATCTGGGGCGAGCTGATGCGAAGGATGGGCGGGGAGCCACTGGCCCTCGATGCGCCGCCCGGCGTCGAGTGGGCCTGGGTCGATCCCCGGCGCCAGGCCCGGGTGGAGCCGGAGACCCCCGGCGGCGAGTACCTGCCGTTTGCCGCGGGCACTGCCCCGGCGGCCTTGGCCGGCCCGGCCCAGGAGGGCGGCGGGCACGAGGGAGCCGGGTGGCTGGGCCGGATGCTGGACCGGATTTTTTAATATCTTACTGGTCGACCTCGCAAAAGCTATTTCCATTAACGCGAAGACGCAGAGACTCAAAGGTAAGCTGTTATTTTCAAAACCTTTTTCCCCTTGCGACTCTGCGACTCTGCGTTGTGTTTCAGGTTTTTGCAAATCTTGTCTGATTCAATCGAATGAAAGGAAGCACGCATGCACGCACGCTCGGAGAAGCGGGGAGGATGGCTGATCGGGACCATGGTGGCGATTATGGCGGCCCTGGCTGGCTGCGCGCCCCAGAAAGTGCTGGTTCCCCCCGGGCCGCCGCCCCCGCCCCCGGTCACACCCCAGCCGGCGCCGCCGGTCCCCCCACCGGCGCCGCCCAAGCCGGAGGCCCAACCTCAGCCGCCGCCCCCGCCCCCGGCGCCGCCCAAGCCGGTGACAGTGTCCCCGGCGGCCGCGCCCCTGCTGGCCTTGGCCCGGCAGGCCCTGGCCAGGAAAGACCTGGCCGGGGCGGAGTCCTACCTGGAGCGGGCCATCCGCCTGGACGGGAGAAACGGGCTCCTCTGGCACACCATGGCGATCACCAAGGAGCGGCAGGGCGATTACCGGCAGGCGGTCCAGCTCGCCCTCCGGGCCAGCATCCTGCTCCCGGCCGGGAACCCCCTGGTCCGGGACAATTATCTGCTCATGGAGCGGGCCTACCGGAAGCTGGGGCAAAACAACGAGGCCATGCAGGCGGCAGCCAAGGCCAAGGCCCTCTGAAACGGTCTTTTCGCCCGATTGCTGCGTTGCTCAGTCGCCTGGAAATGGTCACGCAAGGACTGCACGCTCCGCTTTCCGGGCTCCCTCGCGCCTTGCACTCGGATAAATCCTCGTTTCCAGGTAGGCATCATCAGAAGAGGATGACCCCGATGATCCCGAGCAGGGCAATGCCCAGGGCGAAGATGGCGAGCAGGATGGCCGCGATGCTCACGATGCCTCCCCTGACGCGGGGGGATGCCGCCATGATCAAGCCGATGACGCCGAGGGGAAGGGCGGCGAGGGCGGCCAGCAGGCCGATGATCGGGTGCTTGCTGAAGGTGGCCGCGTAGCTGCCGATCGCGGCGATGATGGACAATACGGCGCTCAGCCCGGGTCTCTGTTGTGGCATGATGGTTCCTCCCTCACGATGATTCGCCGTCAAGCAAAGGAACGATCTCCGGCTCCAGGGTCTCCCCCGCCACCCGCAGCCGGGCCAGGGTGACCGGCAGCCGGAAGCGGCGGGGACCGGCGCTCCCCGGATTGAGGTAGAGCACACCGTTCTGAACGTACACCGCCGGCCGGTGACTGTGGCCGAAGATCACCGCTTGCAGCCGTGCGGGGCCGGGATCGCGGGTGAGGCGCACCAGATCGTGCAGGAGAAGGACCCTGGCCCCGCCGGCCTCCACCACCTGCTCGCGGGGCAGGCCGGCGGCCCAAGGCAGGACGTCGACATTGCCCCGCACCGCCTGGACCGGGCCGAGCAGCCGCAGACCCGCCAGCACCTCCTCGCTGCCGATGTCACCGGCATGGAGGATCAGCTCGACCCCGGCCAAGGCCTCCCGGACCTGGGGCCGCAGCAGGCCGTGGGTATCCGCGATCACGCCGATCAGGAGCATGGCTCCCCTCTTCCCTCCATTGCAGCACATTCCCCCTGGCGCGGCAAAGATCAAAAAAAGGCGGCCCGCGGCCGCCCTTGTCTAAAGCTGGTGCGCCTCGGAATCAGGCTGGCGACGGCGCGATCCTGATTTCCACCCGGCGGTTCTTCTGGCGGCCGGCCTCGGTGTCGTTGCTCGCGATCGGCTGGGACTCGCCGAAGGCGAGGGCCTGCACCCGGGAGGGATCGACCCCCCGCTGCACCAGCGCATTCTTCACCGCCTGCGCCCGCCGGTCCGACAGCTCCATATTGTACGCCTCGGTGCCGGTGCTGTCGGTATGCCCTTCCACCCGGATGACCGTCTGGGGGTATTCGGTGAGGACCTTGGCGATCCGGTCCAGCTCGGGGTACACCCCGGGGTTGAGGACGGCCGAATTGGAGGCAAAGGTGAAGTCGCCCTTGAGGGCCACGGTGAGCAGGTTGCCCTCCCGCTTGACTGCCGCTGCATTGGACCTGGCCAGGGCGTCGCGCATGTCACGCTCCTGGTTGTCCATCATCCGTCCGACCGCGGCGCCGCCGGCCCCACCCAGCGCCGCCCCGATGGCGCCGCCCAGCAGGGTGGCCTCCGTGCTGCGGCCAATGGCCTGGCCGAGCACCGCCCCGGCCACCGCGCCACCGCCTGCCCCGTAGAGGCCGCCTTGCTGGGTCTTGGTCTGCGGGGCACAGGCCGCGAGCAGCAGGGCCGCCCCGGCCAGGATCACGAGAGCTCGTTTCATGAGGTTGCTCCTTTGCTGATGAGGCGAGGTCATGGAAATGGCTTGTTTTCATTGTAGCAGAAAGGAG
>JAJYKH010000326.1 GCA_021788685.1 Deltaproteobacteria bacterium
GGGATCGGTTTCCACAGTCACTTTTCCGTTTTCGGCCACCGACCTCTTCAGGTTCTCGATCCAGCTCAGGTGGTCCTGCTTGCGTTTCCCGAGCAGCTCGATGGCACCCTCCACCTCTTCCGCAAGGAGGGGGAGCCCCACCTTCCGCCGCATGTCGTAGAGGGGAATGGCGCCGCCCGGGAAGTCAATGACCCCCCGGATCGCCTCGCCGGACATGGGCATCCGCGTCGGCCTGGGCTTGTCGATGATCGAATGGACGAAAAAGGAGGGAAGGGCGAATTGCGTCTCGCCGGCGGCGAAAACGAGGAAATCGGCTTCCGGGGAATACATCCGGTCCGGCTGGGACGCGTCCTGGTCTTGTCGCATGCAGTCTTCCGCGGCTTGAAGGTCTTCTCAGTGAGAATTGATATGATAGCGGGATATTCCCGGTTCGCAAGGCCAAACTGCAGGTGTGTCGAAGTCTCACTCCCTCACCCGCCAAACCGCGAGAACCGTCTGCTCATATCCTCCCGCAGCCTCCCGGTATGCTCGCCGGGGACGCCGCAGCGGTCGAAAACCTCCTCCCAGGAGGGCGCCAGGGCGTCCACCACGGCCTGGAGGAGGCGCCGGCACCTGGCAGTTGAAAAGCCGGAGGCCCGGCCTTCGGCGATGAGGTCTTCCGGGCCGATCCCCTCGTGCTTGCCGTTCACCTGCAGGATCAGCCCGGGCTGGTAGATGCTGGGGACGATGTCGTAGGCGGGGGACAGCCGCCAGCCTTCTTCGATGTGAAGGAGGGAGAAGTTCTGGAGGTGGTCGTCGGTATTGCGGAGGAGCACGTTGACCGCCATTTGTTTGTAAAGCTGCTCCAGACCGGCCGCCGGCCGGGCCGAATGGCGGGCCACCGCCCCGGCGAGGTCGGCATAGCCGAAGAGGAAAATGGGGGCAACCCTTCGTTCGTCAGGGAGGAGAAAAGGAAAGCGGGTGGACGAGGTCCGAAGGGACGTCCCCTTGGTGCACACAGTCCCCTTGGTGCACAGGCGGTGATCACCGGCTCCTTTTCCCTGACCAGCCAGGCGACCCAGCTGGGATACCTGCCCCGCCTGCGGGTCACCCACACCTCGCCGCAGCAGATGGGCCAGATCTACGTGGCCCCGGTCAACTGGCTGCTCATGATCTGCTCCATCGGCCTGGTGATCGGCTTCGAGTCCTCCAGCAGGCTCGCCGCCGCCTACGGCATCGCGGTGAGCGCCACCATGGTGATCACCTCCACGTTTTTCTACGTGATCGCCCGGAAGCGCTGGGCTGGAGCCTGAGCGCCGCCGGCCTGCTCACCCTGCTCTTTCTGGCCGTCGATCTTCCCTTCTTCGGCGCCAACCTGATCAAGATCCTCCACGGGGCCTGGTTTCCCCTGGTCGTGGCCGGTCTGTTCTTTTCTGTGATGACCACCTGGGAGCAGGGCCGGGAAATCCTCGCCAAGCAGATCGGGGCCATCACCACCCGCCTCGATGCGTTCCAGGACATGCTGGTCAAGGCCCCGCCCCTCCGCACGAGCGGCCTGGCCGTCTTCCTGACCCGGAGCGTCGATACGGTGCCGGTCGCCCTCACGCACAACCTCAGGCATAACAAGACTATCCATTCCGAGGTGGTCATCCTGAGCATCCGCACCGAGGAAACCCTGCGGCAGCCGGATTCCGAGAAGATCGAAGTGGCCATGCTGGGCCGGGGCGTCTACCGGATGGTCGCCCGCTTCGGGTTCATGGAAAGCCCCCGGATCGGCACCATCTTCGCCCTGGCCCGCGACAAGGGGTCGATCTGGACCTGCGGGAAGCCAGCTTTTTCCTTGACCGCGAAAGGCTCACCGTGGGCGAGCACCCGCGGATGAGCCGCTGGCGCTCCCACCTCTTCCTGTTCATGAGCCGGAACGCCATGGATGCCGCCTCCTTCTTCGACATCCCGCCGGACCAGGTCATCGAGGTGGGGGTGCAGCTCCAATTGTAAGCTGATGGCGGGCGTGGCGAGAGGCAAGAGCCACGGGCGGCAGGTAACGCGCGGAAGGGTGCCGGCCTGATCACGCTGGATGGCCGGGGATGAAAATGGAGGCTGCCCTTCGTTCCTCGGGGGCGAGGACGAAGGGAAAAGCGGGTGGAAGGCAGTCGGAGACGCGGCAGGAGACCTACGGCACTTAACCAATCACGGAGAGCAGGGTTTGAGGCCAGGGAGGCGGTAGTTGTAAGCGGTCACAGGGTGCCGCAGGTGCGCGGCATCGGCCTGCGAGCTATCCCAGCGGAGCTGGATAAGAGCCTCTAGGCCTTTGGGCAAGGGGCTCTAAACATCGGTATGCGAACAGGCCGATAACAAAGCAGATGCGGTGCCCTGTGGCCGCTTACCGGTACACGTCATCATGGCTGCCGATATCGAGAAGGATGATCTCTTCGGCCGAAACCATGAGGGTGAGCGTCATCCGGTAACTGTGGGTGAGACTGACGGCATGAAGGCCCGCGAGCTTGCCGGTGAGGGGGTGGAGCGCCAAATGAGGCTGAAACGGGTCAGCCTGCAGGTCACGGAGGATCTTTGCAAACCGCTCTTTGAGATCGGGGTGCTTCCGGAAGAATTTTCTCGCCTGCCGCAGGAATTGCTCCGGCGTGACGATCGTATACACGCCGCTACTCCTCCGAGTCCAAGGCCTGCAGGAGGTCATCCGCCGTGGTGAACCTTTTGACCCGGCCGGCCTTCAGATCTTCCAGCGAAGCGCGCACCCGCGCCACGCAGGCCTCATTCGCCTCCGCCACCAGGGCCTGGTATCGGTCTTCGGTGAGCACGACGTATTGCGGCTTGTTGTTGCGGATCACATGCACATCCCCCTCGATGAGGAGATCGTCAACAGCCGCAATTCCGCGTCGTTTGATTTCCTGAGCAGGTATCGAATTCACGGGCCTGGCTCCTTTTAGCACCATTTTCTAGACCGATTACGATATCTGAAATGGTACCACAGCTCGACCGAGAGGGCAAGGGCACAGCCTTTCGCAATCAATTCCAATTTGCTGAATTAGGTAAACTGTCCCCGGAATTCCCTATTTCGGTTAACATATGACCTGAGACAGACTCTAATCTTGATGATTTTTCAAGTTCACTCATTATTTATTCCTCACATAACGTTCGCCTTAGCCGGGAGCAAAAGCAGCGAAACGGCGCTATTGCTCGCTCGTGCTGAGCCGATGGTTAGGTATATATTTGTTCCATAAATTCAGAAGGAGTCATAACTGCCATATCAATCTTGCATTTAGAAAAAATATCACTCTTCATTTGGTTAAATCTTCGGTAAAAACGGTAATCCATCGTCACGAAGTGCCGTGATCGTGATGTCCTATAAATTACAACTAATTGCTTGCTATCGTCTTTGCCAGGATCCTGCATTATATTATGCAAGCACTCTATTTGCCTTATTGTAGTCTCTTGATCTCTATCGATAACCGGCCAGTATTTAATTACTTCCTTCAACTTTTTCAAAAAGAGTTTTCGAGATTTCCCGGCCTTCATCTGGACCTCGGGCATCAGAGACGAAACAGGGCCTCCAATTTCAATTAATCTTCCTCTCGCGCATTCAATCATCT
>JAJYKH010000327.1 GCA_021788685.1 Deltaproteobacteria bacterium
CCTCATCAACTTGGCCGCCCCCGACCCGGAGCTCGCGGCCAAGTCGGTGGCCGCGGTGGCCGACGAGCTGGGCCGGGCGGCGCTCCTCTCCATCCCCTTCCTCATCATGCATCCCGGGGCCCACGGCGCCGACTCGCCGGAGGCGGGGCTTGCCCGCTTCACCGCCAACCTGGACCAGGCCCTGGCCGCCGCGGGGCCGGACAACGAGGTGATGGTGCTTCTTGAAACCACCGCCGGCCAAGGCACGGGCCTCGGCTCCCGCTTCGAGGAGCTGGCGGCCGTCATTGCGGCCTCGCGCTTCCCGGAGCGGCTGGGGGTCTGTCTCGACACCTGCCACGTCTTCGCCGCCGGCTACGATCTCCGCACTCCCGCGGCGTACGCGGCGACCTTCACGGATTTCGACCGAATCATCGGCCTCGGCCGGCTCCGCTTCTTCCACCTCAACGACGCCCGGAAGGACCTCGGGAGCCGGGTGGACCGCCACGAGCACATCGGCCAGGGGAAGATCGGCCTGGAGGGGTTCCGGCTGCTCCTGAACGATCCCCGCTTCACCCGCCACCCCATGGTCCTCGAAACCCCCAAGAGCAAGGACCGCCACGAAGACGCGGCCAACCTTGCCGTGCTGCGGGGGCTGCTCGCCTCATAAGCGGTCACAGGCACCGAATCTGCTTTGTCAGCGGCCTGCCCGCGTACCCGATCACAGCCTCACAGGCCGCTTTGTCGGCACTGCCGCCGACGCTAATCGCTCGCATCTCCGGCTGAGGTCGCTTACGAAAGGCAGGCAGGAGCCGTCTCGACGCTCCGATGCCCCTGTGATCGGTCACTCGCCTGAATCCATCGGACCCAACCGGAGTGCCCACGAAAAAAGCCGCCCGAAGGCGGCTTTTTTTCGTTTCCGTTCCGGCCGGGCTCAGCAGCCCTCGATGGCTTTCTTCTTCTGGGTGACATGACAGCCGCTGCAGCCGGTGGGCCCCTTCTTGCCATTCACCCCCGCCTGGTGGCACTCCTTGCAGCGGGCGTGGAAGACGTCCATCCGCTTCCGGAGCTTGGGATTGGCGAATTTCTCGTTGTGGCAGGTCTCGCAGGCCAGCTGCTTGGCATCGGGCAGGGCGGCGATGGCCTCGGCCGTGCGCGGCTTGTGGGCGGCATCGTGGTGGCAGGTGCCGCAGGCCAGGCCCAGGGCGGTGTGGGTGGCGTGATTGAACTTGGCCGGCTTCTTGCCCTCGATGGTGATTGGCGCCGTGGGGGCCTGAAGGCCGCCAGCCGCCGCCCAGGTGGTGATTCCGAGCCCCATGCCGGTTGCCAGTGCCGCCGCCAGAATGATGCCCTTGTTCATGATGTCCTCCTTATGGTTTCGTGTGCGGGTGAGTCGGCACCGTGCTCGACTCATCTCTTGGCTCCCACTGTAGATCCCGCTTCCCGCGCAAACAGCGGACATCCGGCCACGTCGGCTCGACATCGGGCCTCACCATCAGGCCACATCGGGTGAGCTGCATCCCTGAACGGGCGCCCACAAAAACGGGAAATCCGGTTGCGGATGGCACCGGTTTCGCGTATAAGTGGAAGCGGCAAGGGGCTGTAGCTCAGCTGGGAGAGCGACGCGTTCGCAACGCGTAGGTCGGCGGTTCGATCCCGCTCAGCTCCACCAAGTGGCATGTTCAGGGGCGTCCGCATGGACCGCCCCTTTTTTCTTTTGATGGCCCTGCGGTAGTCCGGGGAAAATCCTTTTCCGGGGCGCAACCGGCAATTATAATGGCCGTTTTCCACCACATTGTGCAACCAGCCCAACCCGCGTCGGTTCAGAAGCGAGGATTTTCGTTCGAGTGCAAGGCGCGAGGGAGCCTGGAAAGCGGAGCGTACTTCCTGTACGCGAGCATTTCCAGGCGACTGAGCAACGCAGCAATCGGGCGAAAAGACCGTTTCCGAGGGACGCGCCATCCAGGAAGGACCCCATGATCACCCTGCTCGACTACGGCGCCGGCAACGTCCGGAGTGTCAGAAACGCCATCCGCAAGCTCGGCTTCGCGGTAAAGGACGTGGCCTCCCCGGGGGACATCCGGGCGGCTGGCAAGCTGGTCTTCCCCGGGGTGGGCAGCTTCGGGAGCGCCATGGCCCGGCTGCGCGAGCTGGGCTACGTGGAGCCGCTTCTCGCCCACCTCCGCGCCGGCAAGCCGTTCCTCGGCATCTGCCTGGGCCTCCAGACCCTGTTCGAGGGCTCGGAGGAATCGCCCGGGGTGGCGGGGCTCGGCCTCATCAAGGGCCAAGTGCGGCGGTTCGAGGACCGGAGCCTGTCCGTGCCCCAGATCGGCTGGAACGGCATCGTCCTCCGCCAGCAGTCCCCGCTCTTTGCCGACTACGAGGAGGAGAAGCTCTATTTCGTCCACTCCTTCCGGGCCTTGGCCAGCGCGGAAAACCGGGAATGGGTGCTCACCACCACCACCTACGGCGGCGAGTTCGTGAGCAGCGTCCAGAAGGGAAACGTGGCGGCCTGCCAGTTCCACCCGGAAAAAAGCGGCGCCGCCGGCCTCAAGATCTTCCGGAATTTCCTGGCGGCCGAGCACCTCGCCGCAGCGCCCATCGAAGTCAGGGGAAGCACCGAGACCCGGCTCGCCAAGCGGATCATCGCCTGCCTCGACGTGCGCACCAACGATGCCGGCGACCTGGTGGTCACCAAGGGGGACCAGTACGACGTCCGGGAGAAGGGGGAGGTGCGGAACCTGGGCAAGCCGGTCGACTTGGCCCGCCGCTACTTCGAAGAGGGGGCCGACGAGATCGCCTTCCTCAACATCACCGGCTTCCGGGACTTTCCCCTCAAGGACCAGCCCATGCTGGAGGTGCTGCGCCGCACCTCGGAGAACGTCTTCGTGCCGCTCACCATCGGCGGCGGCATCCGGGAGTACACCGACTCCGAGGGCACATACCACTCGGCCCTCGACGTGGCCTCCGAGTACTTCCGCTCCGGGGCCGACAAGGTCTCCATCGGCTCGGACGCGGTTGACGCGGTGGAGGATTATTTGAAAAGCGGCACCAAGACGGGCAGGAGCTCGATCGAGCAGATCGCCTATGTCTACGGCAACCAGGCGGTGGTGGTTTCCGTGGACCCCCGCCGGGTGTACGTTTCTTCGCCTGCGGCGACCCGCCACCCGGTCATCCGGACCCGGTTCCCCGGGCCGAACGGGGAGGAGTACTGCTGGTACCAGTGCACGGTGAAGGGCGGCCGGGAAGGGCGGGACCTGGACGCCCGCACCCTGGCCACGGCCTGCGAGGAGCTGGGGGCGGGCGAAATCCTCCTCAACTGCGTCGACCGGGACGGCACCAAGCAGGGCTTCGACCTGGAGCTCATCAACCAGATCCGGGGCGCGGTCTCCATTCCGGTGATCGCCTCGAGCGGCGCCGGCCGGGTGGAGCATTTCTCGGAGGTCTTCGAGATGACCGGGGCGGAAGCGGCCCTCGCCGCCGGCATCTTCCACCGGAAAGAGGTGCCCATCGCCGCGGTGAAGGCGCACCTGAAAGAAAGCGGGATCGAGATTCGCTGAGCCTGGCCATCTCCGCGGGGCGGCCCTCCGCCGCCC
>JAJYKH010000018.1 GCA_021788685.1 Deltaproteobacteria bacterium
ATGGGGGCAGAGCTTGCCGATCTCTCCGAAGCAGCGCATCAGCTCCTCGGAAAGGTCCTTGGGGTGGGAAGTGGTAAACCGCAACCGCACGAGCCCCTTGATGGCGGCCACCGCCCGCAGCAGCTCGGGGAAGAACCGCCTCCCGCCGTTTCTGCGGTCAAGTCCGTAGGAATTGACGTTTTGGCCAAGCAGGGTGACTTCCTTCACTCCCAGGCGAACCAGGTGCTCCACCTCGGCCACCACGTCCTCGAAGCGGCGGCTGATCTCCCGCCCGCGGGTGAACGGCACCACGCAGTAGGTGCAGAAGTTGTTGCACCCCTGCATGATGGTAACGAACCGCTTATGGAGCGCGGAGTGGTCGAGGGAGGGGAGGAAGGCGGGGATCTCGAAGGCGGCGGACATCTCCGTGGCAATGATGCCGCCCCGGCGGCGGTCCTTGACCTCGGCCACCATTTCGGCCAGCCGGTAGATCTGCTGGGGGCCGACCACCAGGTCCACGTGGGGCATGCGCTCCCGCAGATTCTCGCCTTCCTGTTGGGCCATGCAGCCGGTGACCGCGATCACCAGGCCCGGATTCAGCCGTTTCAACTTGCGCAGCCGGCCGAGCAGGCTGAACGCCTTCTGCTCCGCCTTGGCCCGCACCGAGCAGGTGTTGATCACCACCACCTCGGCCATCGGCAGCTCGGTGGTGGGCGTATAGTCGGCTTGGGCCAGGAGCTGCCCCATGATCTCGGAGTCGCGCTCGTTCATCTGGCAGCCGAAGGTTTCGATGTAGGCGTGTCGCATTGAAATGTAGAAGGCGGATGAATTAAAAATTCTCCATGGTCCAAGTAGATGGCGATCTTTATTCAGATATCATCTCAGATATTCCAGCCTACCCAGTTGCCTGGCAACGCTATCGAGCAGATCGCAAACTTCGCCCTCGGCTTCCGTCGAAAACCGGAGCCGCACGTGCCCCAGTTGCGGATCTACTGTAGAGAGCATCGCCAACCCGTCGTATCCCTCAATGATGAATTTGAGGAAGTGGATGCGGCCCGGCGCCATCCGCAGGTCGAGGGAAACCAAGCCCATCTTGTTGATCAAACCGTTAGGGCGGCATCCACACCACCCAGCAGGGAGGAGTACCCAGCCAGCCGGGGCTCGACCATCTCCCGGAGGAACTCCTCGGTCTGGGCCTCAGCCCGGCCGGCAAAGGCGCCAGCATCTCCGGCCAGGGCCTGCAGCTCCGCCTGATCGAAAGGCATGGCCGGGTCGGCCGCCAGCCGGTCGAGGAGATCGTTTTCCCGGCCTTCCTCTTTCACCGCCAAGCCGGCAGCTACCGAGTGGAATTTGATCACCTCGTGCATCTCCTGCCGGCTCTTGCCGCGCTCCACCGCGGCCATGAGGATCTTTTCGGTGGCCATGAAAGGCAGCTCGTTGCGAAGATGACGCGCTATTTGCCGCGGATAGACAACCATTCCGCTCGAAATATTCAAGTAAAGCTTCAAGATGGCATCGGTGAGCAGGAAGGCTTGAGGAATATCCATCCGTCGGATGGCCGAATCGTCCAAGGTGCGCTCGAACCACTGGTTGGCATAGGTGGCGGCGAAATCGGCGGCCAGACCCATGAGCTTGCGGGCGAGGCCGGTCATCCGCTCGGAACGCATGGGGTTGCGCTTGTAAGCCATGGCCGAGCTGCCCACCTGGTTCTTCTCGAAAGGCTCCTCCTGAACCTTAAGATTGGAGAGCAGCCGCAGGTCCACCGCGAACTTGTGGGCGGTGGCTCCGATTCCGGCCAGTGTCTCGGCAGTCTTCATGTCGAGCTTGCGGGTGTACGTCTGGCCGGTGACGGCGAAAACCTGGTCGAAGCCCAGCTTGGCCGCCACCAGCCGGTCTAGCTGCCGCACCTTTTCGTGGTCGCCCTTGAACAGCTCGATAAAGGTGGCCTGGGTGCCCACCGTGCCCTTGGCCCCCCGGGCCTTGATCTGGCCCTCCAGGTGCTCAAGGTAGTCCAGATCCATTAGCAAGTCCTGGATGTAGAGGGTGGTGCGCTTGCCCACGGTGGTGGGCTGAGCCGGCTGATAGTGGGTGTAGCCCAAGGTGGCTAGACCCTTGTGCTCGCGGGCGAAGCGGGCCAGGTTGGCGATGACGTTGACAACGCCTTTCTTGACCAGGGCCAGGGCTTTCTTTTGAATGATAAGATCGGTGTTGCAGCCAACGAACTGGGAGGTGGCCCCCAGATGAATGATGGGCTCGGCCAACGGGCACTGCTGGCCGAAGGCGAAGACGTGGGCCATCACATCGTGCCGGATTTCCTTTTCCTTGCGGCTTGCCAACTCGAAGTCGATGTCGGTCGCATGGGCCTTCATTTCCGCGATCATTTCCGGTTTGACGATGTCGGTCAGCCCGAGCTCATGCTGGGCCTCGGCGAGGGCGATCCAACACCGGCGCCAGGTTTCGAACTTGGTGCGCTCGGAAAACAGCTCCTGCATGGCGCGGCTGGTGTAGCGGCTGACCAGCGGCTCCTGGTAAAGGTCACGGTTCATCTAAAATCTCTCCCATTATGTCAGATTAATTACTTAAACCGGCATCAATCCGTGTTAATTATCGAGCCAACATCCTGTGGAAAAGTGAGTCTCGGTGCCCAAAGGCAGCGGCCCGTCGATCAAGAAGGACGTTGTTGCGCCACCCAACGGCAAAGATCTGTCGTTTTACCATATTTTCCATGGGATGCAATTTGTAGCTATGTCGCATAATGTATATTATGTAAAGTTAAAGATATAAAAATAAAATCAGTACTTTGGGTCTAAATCAATGTCGACGAGGTTGACCTGCCACGACTCCCTGCCCCGGAATTCGTTCAGACGCAGGGAGAACGCGAGGCCGACCTCCTGGCTCTTAAGAATCGGCAAAAGGTGGCCGAAACCGAAGCCGATCCCTTCGAGACGGCCACCGTTGTGCGGCCAAAGAAACTTGAGATGCTTTTCGCCCACCAGCCGTGGTTTGAGCAGCCGGCAGCCGGCACTGGCGAACACCGGCTCCGGGTTGCCCATCCC
Source organism: Deltaproteobacteria bacterium (assembly GCA_021788685.1). GTDB lineage: Bacteria > Desulfobacterota > Desulfobulbia > Desulfobulbales > UBA5123 > JAJYKH01. The sequence goes on from JAJYKH010000018.1 coordinate 3,036, forward strand.
GAACGGCGCCAACCGAAGGTACGCTTCCTGGAACCGCCCCCCGAACAGATCGTCGGTCGCCTGGCCGTCTACCAGCAGCTTGGGCCGGAGGTCTTCGGGCGCCAGCTGCGCCGCCTCCGCCTCGAACCGTTCCCGGAACGCCGGCAAGCTTTCGGGTTGGAGCGCCAGCCCCGCGGCATTGGCATGGCCGCCGTATCGGACCAGCAGGTCCTTGCAACCTTCCAAGGCGTGATGGAGATGAAATTCAGGCACCGACCGGCCCGAACCGCTGAGGAGCCCCTCCTTTTCGGTGAGCAGAATCGTTGTGCGGTAAAAACGGTTGAGCACTCGCGAGGCCACGATGCCCAACACTCCAGGATGCCAGGCATCTCCCAGCAGCACCATAGTCCGGCGGCCAGCCTGGATGAATTCAGCCGCCGCAGCCATCGCCTGGCAGGCCATCCCCTCTTCGAGGGCGTGACGATCGCGATTCGCCTTTTCCAGCTCGTGCGCCAACTTGCGGGCAAGGACGGAATCATCCGTGAGCAGCAGGTCGAGAGCCCGGCCCGGGTCGCCCAGACGGCCAGCAGCGTTGATCCGCGGCCCGAGGCGAAAGCCGATGTCCTCGGCCGTAAGCCGTTTACCGAGAAGGCCTGCGGTCTCGAGCAGACAGGCCAAGCCGGGCCGCCTAGCCTCCTGCAGCACCTCAAGGCCGGCCCGGACGAAGATGCGGTTGGGGCCCACCAGCGGCACGATGTCCGCCACCGTACCAACCGCCGCCAAGTCGAGCAGCTCCCGCAAGTTGGGCATTCCGGCCGCGCCGGGCCAATATCCTTGCTCCTTGAGCCGGGAGCGCAAGCCCATGGCCAGGTAGAAGGCCACCCCCACCCCGGCCAGGTGCTTAAATGGAAAGGAGCACCCCGGCTGCAGGGGGTTGAGCACCGCATCAGCCGGAGGCAGGGTGCTCGGAGGCTGATGATGGTCAGTGACGATGACCGTAAGCCCCCCTTCATTGGCGGCGGCCACCGCCTCCCGGTCCGAAATGCCGCAATCGACGGTGATGAGAACCCCGCCCGGCGCCAGCGCCTGCAGCTCTGGGATGAGCCGGCGGTGCAGCCCATAGCCGTGGTGCAGCCGGTGGGGCTGGCGGGCGTGGACCGTGAGCCCCAACCGCCGGAGGAAGAGAGCCAGCACCGCGGTGCCGGTCGCGCCGTCCACGTCGTAATCCCCGTACACCGCCACTGCCCGCCCCTGACGGATGGCATCGGCCAGAATGGCGGTTGCCTCGGCCATCCCCTTCATGAGAAAGGGAGACGGTAGCTGCTCAAAGGCGGGATTCAGGAAATCATGGGCGGCCCGGGGATCGTCGAGCCCGCGTTGCAGGAGGATGGCGCCGATGCCAAAGGGGACCTCCAGCTCGGAGGCAAGGGTTGCGGCCCGCTTGGGATCGAAAGGCCGCCGACGCCAAATCCTGGCCGGTGGCTGGCAGGAGACGTGATCAAGAATTGACATGAGATCTACGCGACAGCTTCTTGCAATATCGACTTAATTGTGATCATCGATTCGGCAGGGACAGCCTAAGATTCGGAATCCCGCCGCAATGTAATGGAGACCGGAGAGCACAGTGAAAAAACTGGTAAGGTACACGAGATAGATCTGGAAGAACAGGTGGTTGCCGAGGTACCCCTGCCCCAGGAACAGGCAAATGGTCCCCAACTGGACCAAGGTAGTGACCTTGCTGTAAAGGGATGGCCTGATGGCGAGCTCCTTCCCGCTGATAAGAAGGATGCCGATGCCCCCCAGGATGATGATGTCGCGGCTCACCACCAGCACCGCCAGCCATCCGGGCAGCATGCCGAAAATCGCCAGGCCCACGAAGGATGAGTTGAGCAGGAGCTTGTCGGCAATGGGGTCGAGATAGGCCCCGAGCACGGTCTTTTGCTTGAAGGCCCGGGCAATGCTGCCGTCCAGGCCGTCGCTGATTCCGGCCAACACGAAGACCAGGAAAGCAGCCTGTGTCTTCCCCTCCATGAGAAAGATCACCACCAGCGGAACCATCAGGATTCGCAGCATAGTGATGAAGTTGGGAACATTCACGTTCGGGTGCCTTCTCGCTGGGGATTGGCCAGAAATCGGTCGATAGCCGCAAAGATCTCTTGGTGCTGTCCGGGATGAAACCACGCGACCCCCGGGTCCCGCCGGAACCAAGTGAGCTGGCGCTTGGCATAACGCCGGGTGTCCCGGGCAAGCAGATGGAGGCTCTCCTCCCGGCTCCATGTCCCATCCAGGTAGTTGATCATGTGCCAGTAGCCGATGGCCTGCATGGGCTTCAGCTCGCCGTCGTAGCCGAGGGCGAGGAGGTTTTCCACCTCCCCCTGCAGCCCCTGCTCCACCATGAAGTCCACCCGGCGGTCAATGCGCCGGTACAGGTCTTCTCTATCGCAGGCCAATCCGATTTTCAAGACCTTTTGCCCGCCGTCGGCCCGCTCTTGGTCGGCCAGATGCGCCGACCACGGCTTGCCGGTGGCGAGGAACACTTCCAGCCCCCGGAGGATGCGGTGGCTGTCGCGGGGGTGGACCCGGGCGGCAGCCTCGGGGTCGCAGCGTGCCAGCTCGGCATGGAGGGACGCCAGCCCTTCCGCCTCCGCCCGCGCCTTGAGGACCCTCCTTAGCCCGGGGTCCTCCTGGATGGCAAACAACCCCTTGAGCAGCCCTTTGAGATACAGGCCCGTGCCGCCCACCAACAGCGGCAGCCGCCCCCGTTCACGAATGACCGTCATGGCCCGCGCTGCGTCCGCGGCGAAACGGGCGACATTGTACGCCTCATCCGGAAAAGCGATATTGATAAGATGGTGCACCACCCTGGCTCGCTCGTCGAGGGTCGCCTTGGCGGTGCCCACGTCCATGAACCGAAAAACTTGCATGGAATCGACCGAGACGATCTCGCCGCCGAACCGCTCGGCGACTTCGAGGGACAAGGCGGTCTTGCCGATGCCCGTGGGCCCGATCAATGCCACCCCGGTAAGCTTGTCCATTTCCAATGGTAGAGGAAGGTGGTGCAAGAATGAAAAAAAATCTTGAGATTTGTGCAGAATGCCACTTGCCAACAAGAGGGCTGGCCGCAACCGTGTCGGCCCCGCCGATCTTTATCCCGTGCGGGTTTGGGAGTGACAGCCGTGGACAATCTGCTATAATACCTCTTTTTCCCTTCGGGAACAAACCGATACTATAACTCCGGAAGGAACAAGGAGAACTGACATGCCAGAGCGGATCTACAACTTCAGCCCCGGGCCAGCCACCCTCCCCTACGAGGTGCTGCAGCAGGCGGCCAAGGACGTGGTCAACTACCGGGGCAAGGGGATCGGCCTCATTGAGATGAGCCATCGCAGCAAGGACTTCATCGCCATCACCGACGAGGCCGAGCGGCTGCTGCGGGAGCTGCTGGCCATCCCGGCCAATTACAAGGTGCTCTTCCTCCAGGGCGGCGCCTCCTTGCAGTTCGCGATGGTGCCCATGAACCTCCTGGGGCCAGGCAAGACCGCGAGCTACCTCAATACCGGGGTCTGGGCCAAGAAGGCGATCAAGGAGGCCAAGCTCTTCGGCAACGTCCAGGTGGCCTACACGAGCGAGGCCACCAAGTTCGACCACGTGCCCAAGGACGGCGACTACCAGGTGGACCACGCCGCCGAATACCTCTACTACGTCTCGAACAACACCATTTACGGCACGGAGTTTCCAGGAACTCCGAAGAGCGACAAGCCCCTGGTCTGCGACATGTCCTCGGACATTCTCTCCCGGCCGTTCGACATCGCCCCCTTTGGCCTCGTTTTCGCGGGCGTTCAGAAGAACATGGGCCCGGCGGGCTGCACGGTGGTTATCATCCGTGGCGACCTGCTCGACCGCACCCCCGAGAGCGTCCCCACCATGCTCCGTTACAAGACCCACGCAGACAACGGCTCCATGTTCAACACCCCCCCCTGCTTCGCCATCTACTGCATCGGCGAGGTGCTGAAGTGGCTCAAGGGTCTGGGCGGCCTCACCGCCATCGAGAAGATGAACCAGGAGAAGGCGGCCCTCCTCTATCAGGCCATCGACGCCACCGACTTCTACCGGGGCCATGCCCGGCCGGGTTCCCGATCGCTCATGAACGTCACCTTCAACCTGCCCACCCCGGAGCTGGAGGCCAAATTCATCGCCGAGGCCACCGCCGCCGGTCTCGACGGCCTCAAGGGCCACCGCTCCGTAGGCGGCTGCCGCGCCTCCATCTACAACGCCTTCCCGAAGGATGGGGTGGCGAAGCTGGTGGAGTTCATGCGGGAGTTTGAGAAGAAGAACCGCTGAGGCGATATAAAGTTGGAGGTTGGAGGCAAAAGCATAAGGCTTATCGCCTCAAACCTCTAACCCCAAGCGCAGCGCTCCTCCAACGCATCATGCATTACGAGGGCACCATCATCCGGCCGCCGAGCGAGGCCTTCAGCATCATCCTCCAGGTGACGGTGGGCTGCTCCCACGACAAGTGCACCTTCTGCGGGACGTACAAGGGCGTACGGTTCCGTTTGAAGGAAGAGGCGATCATCGAAGAGGACCTGGAGTTTGCGGCCCGCTACTGCCGGCGGCAAAACCGGGTCTTCCTCGCGGACGGTGACGTGCTCAGCCTTCCCCGGCACCGGCTCCTCGATCTTTTTTCCCGGGTGCGGACGCATCTCCCGTGGGTGCGGCGGATCAGCCTCTACGGCAACGAACGGTCCATCCGGGGCAAGAGCGAGCAGGACCTGCGGGCGTTGAAGGAGGCGGGGCTCGACCGGGTGTACATGGGTCTCGAAAGCGGCCACGACCAGACGCTCGCCGTCATCCGCAAGGGGGCGTCGGCCGAGGCGATGGTCCGGGCCGGCCGCAAGGTGCGGGCCTCCGGCCTTTTTCTCTCAGTGACCGTCCTTCTCGGGATTGCTGGCGATCAAGGCTCCCTGGCCCACGCCGAGGCCACCGGCCGGGTGCTCACCGCCATGGCCCCCAGCCAGATCGGCGTCCTGTCGCTCATGCTCCTCCCCAATACCGATCTCTACCGCGACGCCCAGGCGGGCCGCTTCACCCTCCCCTCCCCTCGCGGCCTCCTCCGGGAGCTGCGGACCATAATCGACCACATCGATCTCGATCGCGTCCAACTCCAGAGCAACCACGCCTCCAACCATCTCGCCATCGACTGCCGCCTGTCCCGGGACAAGGCCGCGGTGCTGGCCCGGATCGACCGGGCCCTGCAGGGGGAGATTCCGCTGAAGCCGGAGTATTTGCGGGGGCTGTAGTCGAGAGTCGGCCACCAGAGTCTTCACATCCCAAGTTTTACAGTTCCTCTGTGTCCCCATAATGGGTGAGATCCCATTTGCCTCGCTCGTTGTCGTAGCGATTGAGCCCAATTGACTTTTTCCATAATCCAGAGATGGGATGTTCACCACTTTGCGTTCTCGCCAATGTCGAAATTCGAGCCCCAGAGGGAGAACAGCGAGACCCCCTTGATCATCACCCGAACGTTGAAGCGAAAGCGATCATGCAGGACATTGAGAGCTCCGAGCAGATCCAGGAAGCCATGGCGCTGCTTATTAAGGTCCTTGCCCTGGGGACCGCCAGATCGAGGAGGGGAAAGCTCAAATCGCAGCTGAGGTATCAAGCGGCTGCGGGGGCGGCGGGAGGAACGCTAATGGTTTTCAGGGCGAAGCTGACGATGATGCGGAACGCGAGCTCGAAGAACTTTACGACGACGCACCGGGGAAGGAGGAAGCAAAAAGCAGTCCTAACCTTCCGTACCGCCTTTTTGCTCGGCCAGGGTGTTCTTCTGGGACAGGATGACGATATCCACCCGCCGGTTTTTCATCCGGCCCTCTTCGGTTCGGTTGTCAGCAATGGGCCGGTACTCCCCATAGCCGGTGGCGGAAAGCTTGTTCCCAGAAAAGCCGCGGCTGATGAGAAACCGGACGATGGTGCAGGCCCGGGCGGTTGAGAGCTCCCAGTTAGAGGCGAAGGTCGGAGAGGAAATGGGAACGTTGTCGGTGTGGCCTTCCACGCGAAGGTCATTGGCGTACCCGGAGATGGAGGCGGCGATCTTGTCGAGAATCGGCTTGGATTGCGGCTGCACCTCGGCGCTCCCCGAGGCAAAAAAACCCGCTTCCTTGAGGCTGATCACCAGCCCCCGCTCGTTGATCGCCAGCTTGACACCTCCCTGGGCGCCCGCCTTCTCCAGCTGTGCCTCGATTTCTTCCTTGATCCTGGCAAAATCGCCGGCCTCCGCATAAACAGGCCATTGCGGCTGCACTTCCGGTATTTTCGGGTTGTCAAGCACCTGCAGCTGCGGCGCACCCGAAGAGTTGACGATGTTGATCACGGGCGAGCCGGTGCCGGGGATAATGCCAAAGGCGGACTGAATGGAGGCCTTGACCTCCTCCACCTTCTTCTTGTCCACCATGGACATGGCGTACAGGGTGACGAACACCGCAAAGAGGAGGGTGATGAAATCGGCATAGGAAACCAGCCACCGCTCCAGGTTCGGCTCTTTCTCATGCCCCTTTTTTCTTTTGCTCATCCGCGCCTCCTCCGGCTTGGCTCGTTCCGTTGAACCCGCGGAGCTTCTGCTCGATCATCCGCGGGTTCTCGCCCTTCATGAGGGACATCAACCCTTCGATCACGATCTCCCGCTGCAGGATCTGCTCTTTGAGCCTCCTCTTGAGCTTGGTGCTCAGGGGGATGCAGACGATGTTCGCGGTCATCAGGCCATAGATCGTGGCCACGAACGCCACGGCAATGCCCGCCCCCAGCGAGGCCGTGTCGGAGAGGTGCTCCATGACGTGGATGAGGCCGAGCACCGCGCCGATGATGCCGATGGTGGGCGCGAAGCCGCCTGCCGCTTCGAACACCTCGGCGCTTCCCTTATTGCTCTCCTCGTAGGAAGCAAGCTCGATTTCGAGGACCAGCCGCACCTCCTCGGCTTCAACGCCGTCCACCACCAGCTCCACTCCCCGGCGGAGAAAGTGGTCGCTGACGCGCTTCAGGTCCTGCTCCAGGGTGATCAGGCCGTTTTTCCGGGCCTTGTTGGCAAACTCCACCAGGAGGCGGATGGTTTCCTCGGTATCGATTGCAATGGGGAAGATGGCTTTCGAAACGTTGCGGACGGCGCGAAGCAGCTCGCTGGGCGGAAAGGAGACCATGGTGGCGCCGGTGGTGCCGCCGAGAACGATGATGGCGGCGGTCGGCTGCAGGAGGGCCGAGATGTGCCCCCCCTCGAGGAGCTGGCCGCCAATGACGGCCCCGAAACCGACCAATACCCCTACGAGAGTAGTTACATCCATGTCAGATTACCACCTTCCGCCTGAGAGCGAAAAAAACGTTTGAGGAGCGGCAACTTGCAGTCACTCTACCGTGATTGCACCGCAGGTCAAGTTGAAAAAGGTGGGGGGAAAGGGTACCCTCCGGACCTCTTCGGGACAACGGGTTAGAGGTTTTTCGCCCTGTGGGCAGGCCGACCGATTCGCACCTCCGCGGATAAGCTTTCGACTGTCTTCTCCCTCGCAGAAATGCCCCGGGAAAAGCGTGGGCAAATACCCTCCCTCCACCGTTTCGGCCAATGGTGACAAAGACATAAGTCGATGCCCCCCACTTTGGGAGAAAAAACGAGGGTGGGCCATCCGGCACCCCCCGAAGCAAGGCGAGAGGCGGGGAACCTTTTTATTGCATTTTTGCGGTCGATCACCGATATTCGGGCAGACTGCGTTCCAGCATGTCACGGAATCCTTTCAGCGCCAGCCACTGAAAGAAATGGAACGAAAATCGCCGGAACAGACATCAGAAATCTGGCAGGCCTTTCCTGACCGCCCTCGGGCATGAACAACGGACCACGCTCCCATGGCTGATGCGCTCGCGCTGCTCTCACTCCTGGTCGGACTCGAGCTGGTGCTGGGGGTGGACAACATCTTGGTCATTGCGATCTTCGTGGGGCGGCTGCCGACCGGCCGCCGGAAGGCGGCCCGGGTGGCCGGACTCGGTTTCGCCCTCCTCGCCCGCATCATCATGCTGCTGGCCCTCCTCGCCCTGGCCGGGGTGACCCGCACGGTTTTCCTTCATTTTTCCGTCCGGGACCTGATTCTCCTGGCCGGAGGGCTCTTCCTGCTCTACAAGGCGGTGCGGGAGATCCACCACACCATGGAGCTGAAGGAAGAGCAGGCCGCCGCGGGCGCGACGATGGGCGGTTTTGCCGCTGTCGTCACCCAGATCGTGATGCTCGATATCGTTTTTTCGATCGATTCGGTCATCACCGCCATCGGCCTCACCGACCAGGCGTGGATCATCATCGGCGCCGTCATGATCTCCTTCGTGGCCATCCTGTTCTTTGCCGGCCCCATCGGGGACTTCATCCTGGCCCATCCTGCCCTCAAGATCCTGGCCCTCGCCTTCCTCGTCACCATCGGGGTGACCATTTTCATGGAAGGGCTGCACAAGCACGTGCCCAAGGCCTACATCTACCTGCCCATGGGCTTCGCCCTGGCAGTCGAGCTGCTCCAGATGCGCTACGAGCACAAGCGCGTCCGCTTAGCCAACACCAGCGCCGACCCAATGGAATAAAGGCCCCTGTTGGCTGGCGTTCCCCTTGCAACGGTGGCCCGAACCGCCTATTTTACCTGGATGAGCTCTGCCGCCCCCCTTTCACCGATGTCAGTCCCGGTTTCACCAGAAATGCCCGATCTCTGCGACCTCACTCTGGCCCAGCTCACCGGCTTCGTGGAAAGCCTCGGCTTGTCCGCCTTCCGGGCCCGGCAGATCTTTTCCTGGCTGTACCGCCCCGGCATTGCCGAGTTCGGCCAGATGACCGATTTGGCCAAGGAACTCCGGGCGCGGCTTCCGGAGATCGCCACCTTCAGCCGCCTGCGGCCGGCGGCGGTCGAGGAGTCCCGGGACGGCAGCCGGAAATACGCCTTTCGCCTTGCCGATGGTCCGGTGATCGAAAGCGTCCTCATCCCCGAGGAAGACCGGCTGACCCTGTGCATATCCTCCCAGGCGGGGTGCGCCATGGGCTGCCGCTTCTGCGTCACCGGCTCCATGGGCTTCCGGCGCAACCTGCGGCCGGCCGAGATCGTGGGCCAGGTATACGCGGTGAACGAGGAGCTGCACGGGCAAGGATCGCGTCTCACCAACCTGGTGTTCATGGGCATGGGGGAGCCGCTCGCCAATCTGGAGAACCTGCTCGCCGCCCTGGACATCCTCATGGACCAGCGGGGGCTCGATTTCTCCAGCCGCCGGATCACCGTCTCCACCTGCGGCCTGGTGCCGAAGATGCGGGAGCTGGGGGGGCGGGCCGGGGTCAACCTGGCGGTTTCCCTCCACAGCGTTCGGAACGAGGTCCGCTCCGAGCTGATGCCGGTCAACCGGACCTGGGACGTGGAGGCCCTGCTTGCCGCCTGCCGGGAGTACCCCCTGGCCAACCGCCGCCGGATCATGTTCGAATACACCCTCATCGCCGGCCTGAACGACGCCGACGCCGACGCCCGGCTGCTCGCCAGGAAGCTCGCCGGCATCCCCTGCAAGATCAATCTCCTGCCCTGCAACGAGGCCCCCGACCTCCCCTTCCGGCGACCGGCCGAGGAACGGGTCGCCGCCTTCCAGCAGATCCTGTGGCAGGCGGGCTACACCGTGCTGCTGCGCACCAGCCGCGGGGACGATATTTCGGCGGCCTGCGGCCAACTGGCCGGCAAGCTGTAGCACCTTCTTCGCGCGATTTCTTATCCAGGAAAATTTGAAGGTGAGCCGCCTTCATGGCTTGCGAAGCCATGGCTTGGTCAAGCCTTGCCGCGGATTCCGGGCCGGAAACTTCCGGGTGGGGGATTGCTGCTGGCAAAAGGGGAAATCAGGCGGCCAGGGTTTTCCTGACCATGTTCTGCAGGGCCTGCAGATTGAACGGCTTCTGCAGGATTCCCTTGATGGCGGGATTGGCGCCGAGCTTGGAGGGATGCTCGTAGAAGCTGCCGGTGCAGACCACGATCCCGACCCCGGGCCGGGCGGCGGTGAGCTGCGGGATCAGCTCCAGCCCGTCCGCATCGGGCAGCGACAAATCGAGCAGGATGAGATCGATCCGGTTGGCCGGGTCACTTACCAGGGCAAGCCCCTCCCTGCCGCTCACCGCGCTCCGCACCTCGTACCCGGAAAGCTCGAGCAGCTCCCTGGTCACGACCTGGATCATGTCGTCGTCGTCGATGAGAAGGATGGTCGCCACGGGCTCTTCCCAGGCTTCGAGCCGATCGGATGGGTTTGGGTCAGGACCGGAATAAAAGGAAGCCATCCGGCGCTTTGCCGCACCGGATGGCTTTTTTTTCAGAATGGCTGGCGGACGATCAGTTCGCCCCGGCAACGAGCGAGCCCGAGATGGTCTTGCTCAGCTTGTCCTCGATCACTTCGGCGATGTGGGTTTCCGAAAAATCGCCGTCCTTGCGCAGGGACTTGGTCACATTGCCGAAGCCCATCCGCAGCTTGCGGTCGCTCACCAGCGCCAGGGCCTTGTCGATCCGGGCCTTCGCCTCTTCGGGCGACAGCCCTTCGGCCTGGCCAAGCGGCCCCAGCTCCCGCACCTTCTGGGTGAAGTCGGTGATCAGCCGCACGAACCGGGGGGCCTCCGCCGCGGACGCCCATTGGAGATTGTACCGCTCCGGCCGGATGCCGCTCTCCGCCAGCACCTTCTTGACCAGGGCATGCACGCTCATCGCATCGTAATTACCGAACTGGTAATGGCATTCGCCGAGCTGTCAGCCACCGGCGAAGATGCCGGCCGCCCCCTGGGCGAAGCCCCGGAGGATGAAGGCGGGATCGATGCGGCCGGTGCACATGACGCGGATGGTCCGCAGGTTGGGCGGGTACTGATAGCGCGACACCCCGGCGGCGTCCGCCGCGGCGTAGCAGCACCAGTTGCAGAGAAACCCGAGAATGCGCGGGTTGGTGGTTTGCTCAGTCATTCCTGTTCTCCTCCCGGCCGAAGGCCTCGATTTGGGAGCTGATCTGTTGGTCGGTGAAGCCGCCCATGGAGATGGCGAAGGTAGGGCAGTGGGAGGCGCAGATGCCGCATCCCTTGCAGGAGGCGACGATGGTCTGGGCCCGCCGCTGCTTGTTCTCCAGCTGCACCATCTGAATGGCCTGGTAGGGGCAGAGCGAGGTGCACAGGCTGCAGCCGATGCAGATCTCCTGGTCCACGTGGCTTACCGTGGGCTCCACCTCCACGTGCCCCTTCACCAGGGGAATGGCCGCCTTGGCCGCCGCCGCCTGGGCCTGGACGATGGTCTCTTCGATCGGCTTCGGCGAATGGGCCAGGCCGCAGACGTAGACGCCCGAAACCGGCAGCTCCACCGGCCGCAGCTTCACATGGGCCTCCAGGTAGAAGTCGTCCGCGTTGACCGGGATCTTGAGGAGCTTGCTCAGCTCCTTGGTGCCTTCGGGCACGATGCCGACGCTGAGCGCCAGAAGCTCCGGCTCCATGGTCACCTGGTCCTGGAGGATGGGATCGTAGAAGTCGATCCGGACCTTGCTGCCCTTGGCGCTGATCTCCGGCATGCGGTCGGTGGCATACGGGATGAAGATGACCCCCTGCTCGCGCGCCTGCCGGTACAGGTCCTCGGCGAAGCCGTAGGTCCGCATCTCGCGGTAGAGCACCACCACCTGGGAGGCGGGATCGAGCGCCTTGATCCGGAGCGCGTTCTTCACCGCATGGTTGCAGCACACCTTGCTGCAGTAGGCGAGGTCGTCGCCCCGGGAGCCCGCGCACTGGACCATGACCACCGAGGCCGGGGCCTTGGCCTTGCCGCCCGCGAGCTGCTGCTCCAAGGCCTGCTGGGTGACGATTTTCTTGGAGGCGACCGGCTCCTTGCCGAGCACCCGGGCCGGCACATGCTCCCGGCCGCCGGTGGCGATGATGATCACCCCGTGGCTGATGGACTGCTCGCTCGCCTTCTTGCCGTTCGCGGTCCGGACCATCGACGTGAAGTTGCCCACGAAGCCGTTCACCTCGGCCAGCTCGCTGTTGGTGAGCACGGTGATGAGCTTGTGCTTCTTCACCGCGGCGGAGAGCTCCTTCAGCAGGTCGGCGGCCTTGTCGCCCTGGAGGGTCCGGTCGAGCTTCAGGAGGTTGCCGCCCAGCTGCCCGCTCTTCTCGATGAGGAAGCTCTCGAAGCCCTGCTCCGCGAGGTTGAGGGCCGCGGTCATGCCGGCGACCCCGCCGCCCAGGACGAGCGCCTTGGGCGTGACCGGCACGGTCTGCTCCGGGAGCGGCTTGATGTGGCGGGCCTTGGCGACCGCCATCCGCACCAGGTCCCGGCTCTTGGCGGTGGCCGCTTCCGGCTCGTTGGCGTGCACCCAGGAGCACTGGTCGCGGATGTTGACCATTTCGAAGAGGCAGCGGTTGAGGCCGGCGTCCTTCAGGGTCTCCTGGAAGAGCGGCTCATGGGTGCGGGGCGAGCAGGCCGCCACCACCACCCGGTTCAGGTTGTGCTGCCGGATCTTCTCCTTGATCGCTTCCTGGGCGTCCTGGGAGCAGCTGTAAAGGCTTTCGGTGTAGTAGACCACGTCCTCCATGCCGCCCGCGTACTTGGCCACCCCGGGCACGTCCACCACGCCGCCGATGTTGATGCCGCAGTGGCAGACGAAGACGCCGATCCGCACCTCCTCGCCGGGGTTCTGCTCGGCGGGATAGGATTTGGTCACCGTTCCCTGCCCCCGCTGCGTCCGGAGCAGGCCGGCCGCTAAGCCCGCGGCGGCGCTCGATTGCGTGACGCTCTCGGGGATGTCCTTGGGGCCGTGGAAGGCCCCGGCCACCAGCACGCCCGGCCGGGTGGTGGCGAGCGGGGCGAAGGTGGAGGTCTTGCAGAAGTCGTACTGGTTGAGCTCGAAGCCGGCCGTGCTAGCCAGCCCCTTGGCGTCTTTCGGGGCCTCCAGGCCCACCGACAGCACCACCATGTCGAAGGGCTCGAAGTGGTGGCTGCCCGACAGGGTGGCGTAGGTCAGCCTGAGCTGGTCGTTCCAAGGCATGACGTCGGCCACCCGGGCCCGCACGAACTTGATGCCGAACTGCTCCTCGGCCCGGCGGCGGGCGGCGTCGAAATCCTTGCCCTGGGTCCGCATGTCCATGTAGTAGATGGTGATCTCCACCTCCGGATCATGCTCCTTCGCCACCATCGCCTCCTTGATCGCGTACATGCAGCAGACCGAGGAGCAGTAGCCGTTATCGCAGCCCAGGTCGCGGGAGCCCACGCACTGGATGAAGGCGATCCGGTGGGGGTGGCGCTTATCGGAGATGCAGCGCACCTCGCCCTTGAAGGGGCCGGAGGGGTTGAGCAGCCGCTCGAACTCAATGCTCGTCACCACGTCCGGATGCTTGCCGAAGCCGAACTTGGCCAGGGTTTCTTCGGAGATGCGGCCGAAGCCGGGGGACATGATGACGGCGCCGACCTGGAGCGCCCGCTCCTCGGGCTGCTGCCCGAAGTCGATCGCCTTGGAGCGGCAGACCGGGACGCAGATCTGGCAGGTCCCGTGCTGCAGGTGCAGGCAGGCCCGGGGGTCGATGAAATAGGAAGCGGGGACCGCCTGCGGGTAGTCGATGTGAATGGGGCGGGTGATGGCGAGCCCTTCGTTGTAGTCGTCCACCAGGTGGCGGGGGCAGTACCGGGTGCAGAGGCCGCAGGCCGTGCACTTGTCCGCATTGATGTACCGCGGCCGCAGACGGACCTTGGCGGTGAACGCCCCGGGCTTGCCTTCCAGACCCAGGAAATCGGCGTTGCTCAGAATCTCGATATTGGGAGACCGACCGGCCTCCACCAGCTTCGGCGCGAGAATTCAGAGCGAGCAGTCGTTGGTGGGGAAGGTCTTGTCGAGCTGGGCCATGGCGCCGCCGATGGCCGCCGACTTCTCGACCAGGTAGACGTAATAGCCGAGCTGGGTCAGGTCGAGCGCCGCCTGGATGCCGGCCACGCCGCCCCCCAGGACCATGACGCTGCCCGCTCTCTCTTGTTTTGCTTTTGCCATATCGAGCTCCGGGTTCTGAAATTTTTGATTTTTGATTGCTGATTTTTGATTGTTCACTTCAAAAATCACCTTTCAAAAATCACACTTGCTATTCAATGACTTCCACCTTGACGGCGCACAGCTTGTATTCCGGGGTGCGGGACAGCCGGTCCAGGGCGTCCAGGGTGACGCTGTTCACCGGCACGTCGGCGAAATTGTACGAGGCGAAGATCGTCCCCTCCTGGGAGCGGTCGGTGATCGTCGCCCGGATCTCGAACGAGCCCCGCCGGGAGGTGATGCGGAGCCGGCTCTTTTCCCGGATCCCCAGCCGCTTGGCATCGGCGGGGTTCACCTCCGCCAGGGCCTCGGGGCAAATGGCGTCGATGGCCGCGGTCTTCCCGGTCATGCTGCTGAAGTTGTAGCGGGAGTATTCCCGGCCGGTGGTGAAGAGCAGGGGGTACTCCTCATCGGCCGGCTCCCGCGGGGCGATGTACTCCTCGGGGACGAACAGCCCCCGCCCCCGGGTGAACGTCTCCGTGTGGAGCACGGTGGTCCCCGGGTGGTCGAGGCTGGGCACCGGCCACTGGAGCCCCTCCCCCTCCAGCCGCTCGTAGGTGATGCCGGCGTACTGGGGCAGGAGCTGCCGCACCTCCGCGAAGATC
>JAJYKH010000328.1 GCA_021788685.1 Deltaproteobacteria bacterium
CGCTCAAGGCCTTCTTCGACCAGCAGGAGGCAGGCGGCCACCCGGTCAAGGCCCTGTGCGTCACCTACCACAAGCCCTCCTACACCACGTACGAGCACCCGCCGCTCGATGCCGCCAACGACCCGGGCCCACCCTCATCCAGCTCCAGCAGGCCCACCCGGGGCTCACGGTCTTCGTCTTCAACGGCCACAACCACACCACCGAGCTGTTCCGGCCCGCGCCCGGCCTGCTCGCGCTGGTGGCCGGGGGCGGCGGCGCCCCGCAGAAAACCGGGGTGGAGGTGGACGACCACGGCAAGCCGATGGAGGAGCTGTTCTGGAAAGCGGTGGGGCGCGGCCGCACCCGGCGGGTCAACTACTTCCGGGTCCATGTCGCGGGCGACAGCCGGGTGGCCATCGAGGAGCGGGCGCTCTGCCTCGGCAAGGGGGCGGCGCGGCCTGATTACGTCGCGGGGGTGGGCATCGACGGCACCGGCACGATCACCTCCGCCGGCTCGCGGACAAACGATTGCGCCGTCGATGATTTCCTGAAGCTCTTCAATTGACAGCTTTGCAAAAAGTCAGGAATCACCACGAAGATCACGAAGTACACGAAGGTAATCACTTATTTTTATTACTTTCTTCGTGCTCTTCGTGTCCTTCGTGGTTAAAAAAGGCTATTGCGAGACCATCAAGTAATGAAAACGCTGGGTTCTGATCTGCACCGGAATGACGATCAAAAGATTTCAGCGACTTTTGCAACGTCATCAATTATGCGACGGCCGCTCTCCGCCACAAAGAGAGGGCTAATCGCCGGAAGGGGCGATCCGGAACTCGAGCACCCGCTCGTTGGCCTCGAGGGTCTCGGAAAGCCGGGCGACGCTGGACCGGTCGGCGGTCCGGAGCACCATCGTGTGGCGGTGGATGTGGCCCACGCCTTCGAAGCCGTAGCTGAACTTGGCGATGCTGAAGCCGTGGCCGTTGATCAGGTTGCGGAGGGAATTTTCCGTCATCTCGGCGGTGCGCGCAAACCGCACGTCCAGGTGGTAGTAGGCCTCGGTCCGGATCCGGGCCTCGATCCAGGGGAACAGGGCCAGCACCCCCAGGGTGATGATCACCGCCACGACGAGCGGGAAAAAGAAGCCGATCCCGGCCATGATCCCGAGGGCGGCGGTGACCCAGATCGATGCCGAGGTGGTCAGGCCCCGGATGGAAAGGCCTTCCTTGAAGATCACGCCGGCGCCCAGGAAGCCGATGCCGGTCATGATGCCCTCGGCCATCCTCGTGGGATCGAGCCGCACCGAATCGGCGGCCAGCCGGACCCAATAGTTTTCGTAAACGGTGATCAGCATCAGCAGGCTGGAGGCCGTGCAAACCAGGGCATGGGTCCGGAAGCCCGCAGGCCGACCGTGGTACGAACGCTCGTACCCGATCATGGACCCGGCCACCAGCGCGGCCAGCAACCTCAGGACCACCTCTTTGTCTTCTATGGTGAAGATCATGGGCTGTCGTTGGAATGAATGGCATTCTGTGCTTCCGGAAAACTCCCCTGCCCCCCCAAGCGTTCCCAATAATAGGTGACGTGCCGTGGTTGTCAAGGAAGGAAGCAATCCCCCGCCCCCCTTTTCTCTTCCCAACGCCTTCGAGAGCCTGCCCCTCCCCCGCCCGGCGCACGGAATCCCTTGACGCCCGGGAGGAAATGCATGAAATTCCCCGGGAGCGGCTCCATTTGATGCTACCGACCGCCGGCCCAAGGAAGCCGGTGCCCTCCAAAGGAAACGCCCATGAACATAAGCACCTTGCAGCTCGTCTTCTTTTCCCCGACCGGCACCACCCGGACGATCATCGAAGAAATCGCCCGCGGGATCGGCCATCCCGCCGTGGAACGGGTGGACATCACCCGGCAGGACAGCCGGAAACGCCTGCTGGAAGCCTCGGGAGACGACCTGCTCGTCGTGGGCGTGCCCGTGTACGTCGGGAGGGCACAGGAACACGCCATCGACTGGCTGCGCCGGATCAAAGGAAACCACACCCCGGCGGTGGCGGTGGTCGTATACGGCAACCGGGAGTTTGACGACGCCCTGCTCGAGCTCAAGCAGACCCTGGCCGGGAGCGGCTTCCTGCCCGTGGCCGGCGCGGCCTTCATCGGCGAGCACTCGTTCTCCAGCCCGGAGACGCCGATTGCCCCCGGCCGGCCCGATGCCGGCGACCTGGCTCTCGCCTTCTCCTTCGGCGGGATGGTCCGCGCGAAGCTCTCGTCCATCCCCTCGGCCGGGTCGATTGCCGACCTTCCCGTCCCCGGGAGCTATCCGTACACCGACATCACCGAGAAAAAGAAAATCCTCTCGGGGATCGATCTGGTTGCGGTCGGGCAGGAGTGCGCCCATTGCGGGGAGTGCGCCCGTGCCTGCCCCGTGGGCGCCATCGATCCGGAAAACAGCGCCAGGGTCGACACCGGCACATGCATCGTGTGCCACGCCTGCGTCAAGGTCTGCCCCACCGGCGCCCGCACGGTGAAGAACGAGATGGTCAAGTCCATCGCCCAGCGGTTGAGCGGGACCCTGCAGGCCCGGAAAGAGCCGCGGCTGTTCCTATAGCTCCCTCCGGCTTTCCCGTTACCGGGCCATGAGGGCGAGGAGGCCGGTGATGACGGCGGAGCCGGCCATGAGCCAGACCACGTAATCCTCCACGAAACCGCTGTGGATCCGGCGGAGGGCCAAGAGGGGCGGCGCCAGGAGCCTCCATGATTCCTCCCGGAACCGATTCGGCAGCTTGTGGCTGGCCAGGCCCCATGCCGCCAGGAGAACGGCGAGGACGACGGACGCGAAGGCCGCCGCGAAGCTCGACGGTTTCGGCCTGAATCCCTGCAGAACCGTTCTGGCCTGGGGCTTGCCCTCCAGCACCGCGGCGCGGTACGCCTGGGTGTCGGCAAAACGCGAAGCCCCGGAAATCGCCTGGGCGGGCAAGCCGGGGGCCACCCCGGAGGCGAGCGACAGGAGGAGCATGACAGCCGCGGGGCCCCACAGGACCAGGGGCGTCCACCGCCGTTCCCTGGATTCCGGGGGTTCCTTGCTTCCCCACGACGGGGCCGAGACGAAGACCGCGCTCGGCTTCCCCCAGCCGAAAAAGATCCCGGCAGCCGCCCTGATCACCGCGCCGCCCGTCAAGGCGGAGGCAAGGACCGCCACCGGGGTGAGCCAGCCGTATCCCAGGTCCGTGGCCGCCTCCTCCACCATGGCCTTGCCGGTAAAGGTGCCGAACGGGGGCAGGCCGGCCAAAGCGAGCCCGCCGATCAGGAAGAGCGCCCCGAAAGGCCTCATTTCCCGTGCCCGCCCATGGAGCCCCGCCTCATCCACGCTGCCGAATTTGTGCAGGACCACGCCGGCGCAGATGAACAGCGCCCCCTTCACCAGACCGTGTCCGGCAAGATAGAACGAGGCGCCGGCCAGCCCGCGCACGTTCAGAAGGGCCAGGCCGGACATCATCAGGCCCGCGTGGCTCACGGTCGAGAAGGCCAGCATCCGTTTCAGGTGCCGCTGGGCGAAGCACATCACCGCCCCCAGCA
>JAJYKH010000329.1 GCA_021788685.1 Deltaproteobacteria bacterium
AGTGCGGGTCTTTTCGAGGGACTGGCCGATGCTGACATGCACCACCTGGCGGCCGCGGAGGATGCTGTCCAAGGCGATCTGCACCAGGATGGCGGTTTTGCCCCCGCCGGCCCGGGCCATGACCAGCCCGAGGCGCTGCCGGTTTTCAGCCGTTCTGAAGATGCGAAGCGGGTTTTTTTCGATCAGTTCCGATTTCAGCATAAGTCGCTCCTTGAAAGAAATGGCGAGCGTTCAGCAATCAGCAGAAAAAGACGTCGGGAAAATGCTGAGAGCGAATCATTGCGAGCCGTTGTTTTGGTTGCTGACAGCTGACGGCTGATAGCTGATAGCTGTTATTTCTTGTTCTTCCGGGCCTGGACCGCCTTGATCACCTCGTCGGCCACGTTCCGGGGCACCGGACGGTAGGCGGCGAATTCCATGGTGAATTCGGCCTTGCCCTGGGTGAGGGAGCGCAGGTTGGTGGAGTAGCCGAACATCTCCGCCAGGGGGACCTCCGCCTCGACCACCGTGTAGTTGCCCTCCTCGAAGGTGCCCACGATGATGCCCCGCCGCTGGTTGATGCTGCCCATGATGGCGCCCTGGAACTCGGAGGGGCCCTCGACCGCCACCTTCATGATCGGCTCCATGAGCACCGGCGAGGCCTTCTGGTAGGCCTCTTTGAAGGCGCCGATCGCCGCGAGCTGGAAGGCGATGTCGGAGGAGTCCACCGCGTGGAAGGAGCCGTCGTTGATCACCACCCGGACGCCGGTCACCGGCGCCTCCGCGAGCAGGCCCTTCTCCAGGCTCTTCTGGAAGCCCTTGTCGCAGGAGGGGATGAACTCCCGGGGGATGGCGCCGCCCACGATCTTGTCCACGAACTCGTACTCGCCCTCTTCGAGGGGCTCCATGTATCCGGCCACCCGGCCGAACTGGCCCGAGCCGCCGGTCTGCTTCTTGTGGGTGTAGTTGAACTCGGCCCGGGAGGTGATGGTCTCCCGGTAGGCGACCTGGGGCTGGCCCACCTCGACCTCGGCCTTGTATTCCCGTTTCATCCGCTCGACGTAGACGTCGAGGTGCAGCTCGCCCATGCCGGAGATGATGGTCTCGTTGGTCTCGTGGTCCACGTAGGTCCGGAAGGTGGGGTCCTCCTTGGTGAAGCGGTTGAGGGCCTTGGACATGTTGATCTGCGCCTTGTTGTCCTTGGGGATGATGGCGAGCGAGATCACCGGCGCCGGGATGTGCATGGAGGTCATGGAATAGGAGATGTCGCTCGTGGTGAACGTGTCGCCCGAGGCGCAGTCCACGCCGAAGAGGGCGATGATGTCGCCGCCGGCCGCCTCCTCGATGTCCTCCATCTCGTCGGAATGCATGCGCACCAGGCGGCCGACCTTCACCTTCTTGCCGTCGCGGCTGTTGATGATAGTATCGCCTTTCTTGATGGTCCCCTGGTAGACCCGCAGATAGGTGAGCTGGCCGTAGCGGCCGTCCTCGAGCTTGAAGGCGAGGGCGACCAGCGGGTCGTCCGGATTGCTCGTGAGGGTCACTTCCGCCTCGTCCTTGCGGAGGTCGAGGGCGGTGTTGGCCACCTCCGTCGGGCTGGGAAGGTAGAGGTTCACCGCGTTGAGCAGCGACTGCACGCCCTTGTTCTTGTAAGCCGACCCCAGGAGAACCGGGGTGAGCTGCAGGCTGAGGGTGCCCTTGCGGATGGCGTCCCGGATCATCTCCTCGGTGGGGTGGCCTTCGAGCACCGCTTCCATGAGCTCGTCGGAGAACATGGAGACGGCGTCGAGCATCTCCTCGCGCTTGCTCGCGGCCTCGTCCTGCAGGTTGGCGGGGATCGCCTCCTCGCGGATGATCTGGCCGTTGTCGCCTTCGAAATAGAGGGCCTTCATGGAGACCAGGTCCACCACGCCCTGGAGATCGCCTTCCAGGCCGATGGGAATCTGGAGCATGACCGCGTTCAAGCCCAGCTTTTCCCGGAGCTGGCTGGCCACCCGGTAAGGGTTGGCGCCCGTCCGGTCGCATTTGTTGACGAAGGCGATCCGCGGCACCTTGTAGCGCTCCATCTGCCGGTTGACCGTGATGCTCTGGGATTGGACGCCGCCGACCGAGCAGAGGATGAGCACCGCGCCGTCGAGCACCCGCAGGGCGCGCTCCACCTCGATGGTGAAGTCGACGTGGCCGGGAGTGTCGATGATGTTGATGTTGTGGTCCTTCCAGGTGCAGTAGGTGGCCGCCGACTGGATGGTGATGCCGCGCTCCCGCTCCAGCTCCATGGAGTCCATCTTGGCACCGACGCCGTCCTTGCCCCGCACCTCGTGGATGGCGTGGATTCTCTGGGTGTAGAAGAGAATCCGCTCGGTGAGGGTGGTCTTGCCCGAATCGATGTGGGCGCTGATGCCGATGTTGCGGATCTTTTGGATGTCCTTCTTCATCACGTGTTCCTCAGCAATTCTGTGCGGTGGTCTTGCATCGCCGGAAGCGAGCCGGCCCAGTCGAGATACCGGTGTGGTCAGCGGATATTAAAAAAAACGGCCTCAGAGGGGGCCGTTTTTCAAGCACGGGTATGAAAACCGCTAAATGTAACTTTAAATCGGGTGATTGTCAACGAAAAAGAAAGACGGGAAAAACGATCCGATCAGACCCTCCCGAAGGAGGCGACGAACAGCTGTTCGATCGCCTGCCGCCCCTTGTCGTTCAGGTTGCGGGTCCCGGAGCCCACGAAGGTGTGGTGGCTGATCCGGGGGGAGTCCTCCCGCCAGGTGCCGTCATGCCAGGAAAACCATTCGCCCTGCTCCTGATCGAAAACGCTCACCGGCCGATTGAACAGCCGGGCGAGCTCCACCGCCCACCCGGTGCCGCCCTTGACCGTGGTGTCGGGCTGGATAACCCCCACCGCAAACACCTGGTAGCCGTTGTTCACCATGTGGAAGATGGTCTGGAGCACCTTGCGGATGCGGTCGGCGCCGTAGTAGGTGCGGTGCATCATCTGGGAGGCGAGCTCCATGCTGATGTCGCCCCGTCGGAGCTCGTCCTCCGAGAGCACCACCGCATTCGGATCCTGGGCGTTCTTGTGGCCGACAAAGGTGAAGTTGACCACCTTGATGCCCCGCTCGGCGGCCGCTTCCGCAAAGGCCCGCTCCGCGCCCTGATGACCGCCGCTGTAAAGAATGCTCTGCTCCTTTTCGATCATGGTATCGTTCCTTGATGACGGGTTTAGGCTGAAGGCTGAAGACTGAAGGGATTCTGTTGCTGCCAACCCTTGTTCTTCGACCCTTATTTCCTTCGGGTTTACCTGTAATCCTCACATCAAGAGCTTGGACTGAAGCTTTGGCCTCAGCAGGCGGTATTGCCCGACAGTGTTCAGCCTTCAGCCTATCCACCTAAAGAAAAAGGGATTACGCGTGTTTCACGTAACCCCTCCACAAAACAAGTGGTGCCGAGACCAGGAATCGAACCAGGGACACCCGGATTTTCAGTCCGGTGCTCTACCAGCTGAGCTATCTCGGCATGGAAAACGGCGATACTCTATCGAAGGGGTCCTGCCTAGATCG
>JAJYKH010000330.1 GCA_021788685.1 Deltaproteobacteria bacterium
CCGGATTCCCCGTAAATGGCCACGTTGGCGTGGGTGGGGGCGATCTTCCGGACCAGCTCGAAAATTTTCTGCATCTCCGGGCTCTGGCCGATGAGGCCGGGAAACGACTTCGGGGGCTCCGGCGCCAGCGCGTCGGCCGTTCGGGCGGCGAGCGCGGCCTGGATCACCTTCTTGATCTCCTCCACCCGGAAGGGTTTGGTGATGTAATCGAAGGCGCCGTTCTTCATGGCGGACACCGCATCTTCCGGGGAGGCGTAGGCGGTGATCATCAGGACCGGCAGGAGCGGGTCCATCTCCTTCAGGTGCTGCAGCAGGTCGAGGCCGCCCATCCGCGGCATCCGGATATCGGAAATGACCAGGTCGAACCGGCGGCTGTCGACCTGATCGAGGACGGCCCGGCCGTCGGCGGCGGTGGCGACCGCGTACCCCTCCTTCTCCAGCATGACCTTGAGGAACTCGCGCATGCTGAGCTCGTCGTCGGCCACCAGGATGGATGTGGGCTTGGGGGCTGCCATGTGGGAGGCTCGGGACAAGTGGGCGATCAGACACCGACCGGGCGGTCAGTGCACCTCCATGTCGAGGATTTCCATCTCGAAGCCGGCCACGATCTGCAGGGAGGGCTGCTTGCAAAAGGGGCATTCCAGGGAGAGCCGGTCCACCGACTCGCTCTCCAGGCCGCAATCCCGGCAGCGGGCCACGAGGGGCACCTCTTCGATGATGAGCGCCGCCTGGACCGCCGGGGTTTCCAGCTTGGCCGCATCGAAGGCGAAGGCCAAAGCGTCCGGCAGGATGTTCGCCCCCCTGCCGATCCTGACCCGCACGCTGTCGATGGCGTGGTATCCCTCCCTCCGGCACTGGTCGATCACCGTCTCGAGAATGCTCATGGCGATGGAGGCTTCGTGCATGTCCTGCTTCTTACCCGATATCGGTTGAAGGGGCAATGAACTTGAAAAGAAGGCAGGTGGAGCCTGGCCCGCAGGAGCTGCCGCTTCCGGGGCCAGCCGCGATTCGCCATCGGGCCGAAGTGGTGCTGTTCCTTAGAGTTGCGGCTTGAATTTGAACAGTCGATACGGCCCGGGCCCGGAAAAGCCCAGGTGGATGCGGGAGGTGGTCACGTACAGCCAGCCGTCCGGCCCCAGGGCCAGACTGTCCGGCCACTGCAGCGCGGGGGACTGCGCGACCATCCGGACCCGTCCCGCCGGGGTGTACTGCTTGATGCCGTTTTCCTCGATGGCCGTGAGGTAGAGGTTCCCTTTCGGCCCGAAGAGGATGGCGTCGGCCGCTCCCAGGTTGTCCACGTATTCCACCTTGCCGCCGAGCGCGCGTGGGGTCAGGGTTTCGTCCCGCAGCCACCGGGTGGCGATCCGGTAAAGAGTGTGGCCGGTGAGGGCCTGGTAGTAGAGATACTCGCCGTCCGCGGTGAGGGCGAGCCCGTCGGCATGGATCTGGGGCCGGGTCCCGTCGGGCCGGAGCCAGGGCTTCCCTTCGATGGTGAGGGTGATGTCCTCGGCCTTGGTGGAGGAATTGTTTTCGAGCAGCCGCCGGCTGGCTCCGGTGGCCAGGTCCACGACCACCAGGGCGCCCGCCCCGGAATCGGTGAGGTAGGCGGTCTCGCGGGCGGTATCGACCCGCACGTCGTTGAGGTAGCTGTCAGGGGGCGCGATTTCCGGCCCGAAACCGACGGTGCGGAGGGCCTGGTTGGTGGCCAGATCGATTTCCACCAGCTTGGGGCCGCCGGCCACCACCCCTTCGAAGCGGGGGTTGGCCGGGTCGAGCACCCAGAGATGGTCGTCCGCATCGACGAAAAGGGACTGGGCGCACACGAAATGCTGGTCCGGCGGCAGGGAGGGATCCCACTCGTTCCAGGCATCATCGGGATAGGGGCGGGTGGTGCCCCCCGGCAGCACCTCCCGGACCGAGGAGGCTTTCATGTTTCCCCACAGGGGATAGCTGACGAAAAGCCGTCCCTCATGGGAAACGGCCACCCCGGTCCACTGCTCGCCGGAAGCGGCGATCTCGACCAAGCCGGAAGGTGGCTGCCGGCCGGCGCAGGCGGCGAGCAGGACGACCAGGACGATGATGGCAAGGTGACGCGCGAACCGCATGATCTTCTCCTCAAATGCGGGGGGCTCTGAAGTGGCGGACGAAAAGGCGGGGGCGGCCGGCTGGGCCCTTTACCGGCTGCCCTGGAGCCAAAGTGAAGCGACGATTCCCCACAGGAAATTGAGGAGCAGCACGAGAAGCGGGGTGAGAAGGCCGAAGCCCAGGCCGAGATACCCCTTGCCCATGCCCGGGAAGACCACCAGCAGCACGAACGTTGTGGGGACGATGCTGAACAGGACCCCGCGGCCGATCGGCCGGTTCTTCATGATGGGGAGCAGCAGCAACAGCCCCCAGATGCCGCCCCAGACCAGGCGCGGATAGAGCCAGGATGGGGTGAAGCCCGGCCGGAGGCCGATGCCGAGCATCCCGGTTATGCCCGCCCGGCCCAGGATCCAGATATCGAAGCTGTCGACCAGGGCCCCCAACGCCCCGCCGGTGAACGCGCCGTTGATTCGTTTGAGCATTCTGCTTTCCCGGAAAGCGGCACCGCTTGAGAGTTCCGCGACCAATCGTTCAGCCTCCGCCCAAATACTGGGAGGTTGACCGGAACGCTTGAACTTATTGCAATCCCGGACGCGTGTCAACGGGAAGGGCGGGCGTTCCGCTTGCTTCGGCTGGAGGGGCGGGGACCTTTTCCCAGGGGCAGCCCAGGAGGGGAAGGGGGTCGCGGAAGCTGGCCGCGGGCGAGGCATGGAGCAGGTCCCAGTCCAGGCGCGCCAACGAAAACCCGGCCGGGAGCAGAACCAGGCTCAGGTGGAGATGGGGCGGCACCCGCCCGGACGCCGGCCGAGCCAGCGTGGCCAGCAGTCCACCCTCGCCGATCTCCTCGCCGGTTGCGAGCGCCGGCTCCACGTGGCCGTAAACCACAACGAGGGTGCCGCCAGCCTCTTCGGCCCGGTGGGCGACAAACACCGAATGGCTGAGGAAATCCCCGACGACCCGCACCACCCGTCCCGGGGCGAGGGCGGGCACCTTGGTCCCCGGGGCCACCCGGGCGGCCTGCCCGTTCTGCCGCCGGTACCAGCAGAGGTCCACCCCCTCGTGGGGCCGGCGGCGGGGGCGGAGGCCGCTCCACCACTCCCGGAGGTCGCCGAAGAGGGTGCCCGGGGGCAGGAGCCAGCGGTCGAACGCGGCCAGAGCGGGCGTGTTCAGCCGCCGGAGGGCATCACGGAAGGGAAAGGGCGGGGGTGTCATCGTCACAACGGAGCAGGATACCGGAAGGGCCATTCCGGGGCAAGCACCGCCGTTCCGGGTGGAGGATTTCCTTTCCGGCTGTCGCTGCAATTTTCGTTTTGCGGATGGGGAGGTTCGATTTGACAACGCCTAACATTCCGTTATAGCCTATCTTCAGGTGATTCGCCGTAAGCCTTTGCTCCGACCACAGATGTTGCATGCAATTGCCGTCCCCGGACCAATC
>JAJYKH010000331.1 GCA_021788685.1 Deltaproteobacteria bacterium
TGTTCTTCTGCACGAACGCCGCCAGCTTGGCCGACTCGTTCACCTTGGTGTTCCGCAGGAGATCCTTGAGAATGGACTGCAGGTCGCTGATCTGGCGGGTGGAGGAGGCGTTCTCTCGGGCGGCCACCTGCATCTCGTCCTTGTTGGTGGCGAGCGAGAGGTAATAGGTCTCCACCCCGTGCAGCTTCTCCGAAGGCGCCGCGTTGGCATGGATGGAGATGAAGAGGTCGCCCCCCTTGGTGTTGGCGATGGCGGTGCGCTCCTCCAGGGGAATGAACACGTCCCGGTCCCGAGTATAGACGACCTGACACCCCAGCTCCTGCTCCAGCTGGCGGCCCACCTTTTTCGCCACCGCCAGGACGATGTCCTTCTCCTTGATGCCGCCTGGGCCGATGGCACCCGGGTCCTTGCCGCCGTGGCCGGGATCGATCACGACTTTCCGGATGCCCATCCCCAGCTGCTGAGGCAGGGAGAGGGCCGGCCCGTTCATGGGAGGCGGGATGCTGGCCGCCTTCGGCGGGGGCGCCTGCTTCCGGCCCCTGGCGTCGATCACCACCCGGAAGGGGTTCTGCAAGTTGAACACCTTGTAGTCGGCGATGGACTCGATGTCGAGCACCACCCGCACGGTGTCCGGGGTGTTTTGGGCGATCCGCACCTGCTTGAGGAGCCCGTCGCGGATGGGGACCGCGGCCTCCATTCCCGGCCGGAGCCGACACTTCTGCAGATCGATGAAGAGCCGCCGGGGCCGGTCGCCGCTCCGGGGGAGCATGGAGTGCTCGAAGGCGACCGGGGCATCCGCCTCGATCACCACCCGGGTGTAGTCGGCCGTGGACCAGTAGCGGATGGGCTGGATGTGGGCCGGTCCGGAAGGGAGGTCCTTCTTCGCGGCGGCCGTGAGCACCGGCGGCTCCTCCTTGGGCTCCGGGGCCGGCGGGGGGCTCTCGTGCTTCAGCTCCTCCAGCTTCTCGGCGGCGGGCGCCGCCATGTCGCCGTTCGGGTAGACGGCGACGATCCGGGCGAAGGTCCGGGCCGCCTCGTCCTTGTCCTTCTTGTCTTTCAGGTCAATCTCCGCCATGTTGAACAGGGCGTCGTCGGCCAGCCGGTCATCGGGGGAGAGGATGACCACGTCCTGAAAGTAGCCGATCGCCTCCCCGAGATCGAGGGGATTGCCGAACCGGTGGTAGATGTCCCGGTACACCCGCCCCAGCATGTACAGGCAGGAGGGGGCCAGCTCGTGCTCGGGGTGCTCCTTGGCAAGCCGCTTGAAGCTGCGGACCCCGGCGAGCCAGTTGTCCCTGTTGCCGGCCCGGGCGCTGTTGGCGGCGAGATTGTTGTAGTAGGCCACCGCCTGCTGGTACTGCTTGGCGATCGGATCGGGGGGGGCGGCGGCCCCGGCCGCAGCGGTGAGCACGAGGAGGCAGAAGGCGGCCGCTGCGGTCAGAATGAACAGGCTTCGCTGCCGGAGCCAATTGCCGGGCCGCATGCTCAGCTCCCCCCGCCCATGGCTTTCAGCTCGTAAAGGAGGGCGAGGGCCTCCAGGGGGGTCAGCCGGTCGGGCTCGATCTCGCCCATTTTTTTGCGGAGGGGGTCGCTCCCGCCGCCGAAGAGGGGCAGCTGCCCCGGGTGGCGCGGTGTCTTCGGTCGCCCTGGGGCAGGCCGAGTCTCCGCCGCCACCGCGGCCTCCCCGCGCTCGATGCGGCGGAGCAGCTCCTTGGCCCGGGCGATCACGTGCGGGGGCACCCCGGCCAGGGCCGCCACCTGGATGCCGTAGCTCCGGTTGGTGCCCCCTTCGAGGAGCTTGTGCATGAAGATGATGGAGTCGTTCCACTCCCGAACGGCGATGTTGTAGTTCTGCATCCGGGGGGTGGTCCGGGCCAGCTCGATGAGCTCGTGGTAATGGGTGGCGAACAGGGTCTTCACCCCTTTGCCGTTCTTGCCCACCAGCTCCTCGGCCACCGCCCAGGCGATGGCCAGACCGTCGTAGGTGCTGGTGCCCCGGCCGATCTCGTCGAGGATGATCAGGCTGTGCTCGGTGGCGTTGTTGAGGATGTTCGCGGTCTCGTTCATCTCCACCATGAAGGTGGACTGGCCCCGGCGCAGGTCATCCATGGCCCCCACCCGGGTGAAGATCCGGTCCACGGCCCCGATGGTGGCGGCCGCGGCCGGCACGAAGCTTCCCATCCGGGCCATGAGGGCGATAAGGGCGGTCTGCCGGAGCACGGTCGATTTGCCGGCCATGTTGGGGCCGGTGATGATGAGCACCTCCCGCTCGCGCTGGTCCAGGCTGACGTCATTGGGCACGAAGCGGCCGGCGGGGAGGGCGAGCTCGATCACCGGGTGGCGGCCCTCCCGGATGTCGATGACCTCGCCGTCGTCCACCCGGGGGCGGACGTAGTGGTGGCGGCGGGCCGCCTCGGCCAGGCAGGCGTAAAAATCCACGCGGGCGAGGAGCCCGGCCGCGTGCAGGATGCGGGAGCTGCAGGCGGCCGCCTGCTGGCGGACCTCCGTGAACAGCCGGTATTCGAGGGCGAGCCGCTTTTCCTCCGCGCCGAGCACCTTGGCCTCGAACTCCTTCAGCTCGGGGGTGATGAACCGCTCGGCGTTGACCAGGGTCTGCTTGCGGATGAAATGGTCGGGGACGTGCCTGAGCTGGCCCTTGCTCACCTCCAGGTAGTAGCCGAACACCTTGTTGTAGCCCGCCTTGAGGTTGGCGATGCCCGTCCGCTCCCGCTCGCTCGCCTCCAGGGCCAGGATGAGGTTGCGGCCGTTCTCCAGGAGGTCGATCAGCCCGTCCAGCTCGGCGTGGTAGCCGGTCCGGATGAGGTGCCCTTCCCGCAGGCCCACCGGGGCGTCCTCCCGGATGGCGGCGGCAAGCAGGGCGTGCAGATCGTCCAGGGGGTCCATCTCGGCGGCGATGGCGGCCAGGCGGCCCTCCGGCACGGCGGCCAGCGTCTCCCGCAGGATGGGGAGCTGGGCGAGGGAGCTTTTCAGGGCGAGGAGGTCGCGGGCGTTGGCGCTCCCCAGCACCACCCGGCTGTTGAGCCGCTCCAGGTCGTATACCTCCCCCAGCCGCTCCCGGATCGTCTCCCGCAGGGGCGGGTCGGCGTAGAGCCGGTCGACGGTGTCGAGGCGCATCCCGATGCGGGCGGTGTCCCGCAGGGGCGAGAGCAGGGCGCGCTTGAGGTAGCGGGCGCCCATGGGCGTGCGGGTGAGGTCCAGGGTGGCGAGGAGCGATCCCTCCCGCCGGGCGCCCACCAGGGTCTGGCACAGCTCCAGGTTGCGGCGGGAGGCGTCGTCGATGATGAGGGTGTCGGCCAGCTCGAGCCGGGTCAGCCGCTCGATGTGGGCGAGCTCGGTCTTCTGGGTCTCCTGGATGTAAATGAAAAGACCGCCCGCCGCCGCCAGACCAGCATCGAGCTCGTCGCAGCCGAACCCGGCCAGGTTGACGGTGCCGAAGTGGGAGGTGAGCAGCTCTCGGGCCCGCTCCCGGTGGAAGTGGTCGGCCGG
>JAJYKH010000332.1 GCA_021788685.1 Deltaproteobacteria bacterium
TCCGCGTCGGTTCGTGGTTCACCGGCAGATCAAAACTCTTGTCCCGGCTCTCGGCGGGCAACCCGGCCCAGACCAGCACCGCCAATTGGCCCCAGCGGCAGATGATGTCTTCCTTCTTCTGCTGGTCGCTTCCATCGGAGATGTGGTGCTTCAGGTCTTTTTCCCGCAGGAATTGGATCGGCTCGGTGGCTTCCGGCTCCGCCTTGTCTTCATTTTCCGCGATTTTGGTGGGCACGATAATATCGGGCGTGATCCCTTTCGCCTGGATGCAGGTGCCGTTCGGGGTGTAGTAGCGGGCCGTCGTCAAGCGCAGCCCCGAGCCTTCCCCGAGGGGAATGATGGTCTGGACCGAGCCCTTGCCGAAGGTCTGAGCGCCCAGGATGAGGGCGCGGTGGTGGTCCTTCAAGGCGCCGGCCACGATCTCCGAAGCGCTGGCGCTTCCCTCGTTGACCAGAACCACCATGGGGAAGTTATAGCGGTCGCCGTTGTCATGGGCGGAAAAGGTCATATTCTGGTCCTTGAGCCGGCCCTTAGTGGAGACGATCACCCCGTGGTCGATGAAGAGGTCGGCCACCTGTACGGCCTGATCGAGCAGCCCTCCCGGGTTGTTGCGCAAATCGAGGATCAATCCCTTCAGCTTCCCTTTCTTGCCGAGATCATTGAGGGCCTGCTTGAGGTCGGAGCTGGTTTTGGTCTGGAACGAGGCGATGCGCACCAGGCCGAACCCGGGCTCGAGCATCCGGCTCTTGACGCTGTGGATGGGAATGACGTCGCGGGTGAGGGTAAACTCCTTCAGGTCCCTCCACCCGTCCCGGTGAACGGAGATGGTGATCTTGCTCCCTTGCGGTCCGCGCAGCTTCCGGACCGCATCCGTCAGGTCCATGTCCTTGGTGAGCTCGTCCCCGATCTTGATGATCTTGTCTCCCGCCTTGAGGCCCGCCGCGTAGGCCGGTGTCCCCTCGATGGGGGAGACCACGGTGAGAACATCGTCCCTGAGGGTGATTTCGATGCCGATGCCGCTGAAGCTTCCCGAGGTTTCGACCTGCAGCTCCTGGTACTCCTCGGGATTAAGATAGGAGGAGTGGGGGTCGAGGGTGCTCAGCATGCCGCGGATGGCGCCATGGATCAACTTCTGGCTGTCGACCTGTTCCACGTAGCTCTCCTGGATAATGCTGAGGACGTTGGCGAAGAGCTCGAGGTTCTTGTAAATCCCGGGCGGGGAGGTGGCGGCGCTCGACCCGTTCTGGTGCCAGAGGACGAAGGTGAAGAGGGGTACCCCCAGGAGCGAGGTCAGGATGATCTTCTTGAGGAAAGACTTCTTCTGCGGCTTCATAAGGCTGTTCCCGGGAAGAGAGGACGGGTCCCGCATCCGCCGTTTCGAGGCCCGGCGAAAACGGACTCAAGCCCTCAATAGTAGCACGGCGCAGGGTGGGGGACAACGGCTTAATTCTTCCCGAATCCGTAACGACGGGTTGCGCTCATCTTATTGAATCAACTCATGGCACAAACTACAGCCAACCATGGCTTCACCGTCGCCCAGCGGGGCGGATTCAGGTTCTTCCCTATCGCCGGTTGAGGGAGGTGAAATCCGGCCGGATTTTTTCCACCTTGCCGGTGGCCGGCATCTGCCCCGGGTCGAGCCAGGAGAGGGGGTCTTCCGGCTCGGAGCCGTGGCGGATCTCGAAATGAAGACCTTCCGGCGGCAGCTCGGCGGCGTCTCCCATGACCCCCACAACCTCCCCGGTTTGGACCTCATCGCCTTTTCCCTTGACGAAGCGGGCGGCGCGCGACATGAGGCTGTAATATTGCCGGCCGTGGTCGATGATGAGCAGGTTTCCGTACCCGCGCAGGTAGCCGGCGTAGACCACTTTCCCTGCATGGACGGCCTTGATGGGAGCCCCGGGCTTGGTCTTGATGTCGATGCCGGTGGCCTTGGCCGCAATCCCGAACTGCCCCGGCACCTCCTCGCCGAAACGGGTGAGCACGGTGCCGGCAACCGGGGGCGGCAACCGCCCTTTGCTGGCGGCAAGGCCCTGCCCACCCGTGGGGGCGCTCTGGGAACCGGCCCGGACCGGCGGTCCTCCCGATTCCGCCTGAGGGGCGGGGCTGGGGCCGGCCGTTGCCGGAGCGGCCTCCGGAGCGGGGGCCTCTTCCCGGAGCTTGTTGAGGGTGGCGGTGAGCCGGGAGGCGTCTTGCTCCATCTCGCTCACCGCCCGCTGATGGAGCTTCCGTTCGGTGCGCACCTGCCGGAGGAGGGCGAGCTGCTGCTCCTCGGTAGCGGCGGTCTGCTGCTCCTGCTGCTGCAATTGCTGGTAAAGGGCGGCGAGCCGCTCCTTTTGGGCAGCGACCTCCTGGCGGGCCCCGTTCACCTCGGCGATCTTGTTCCGGAAGACGGTCAGGGTCTGCCGGTCGTGGGCGACCAGGCGGGTCAGGTACTCCTCCATGTCGAGCAGATCGGGAAGGGAGGTGGTGGAAAAAAGCGCGTTCAGCACCCCCACGCCGCCCATCCGGTAATAGGCGGCCAGCCGCTTTTTGATCTGGACGGCGATCCCCTCCTGCTCCCGGAGGACCTCATCGAGCCGGGCCTGGTGGGTGGCGAGGAGCTGCTCCTGGACGTCCAGTTCGTCTTTCGTTGCCGCCAAGCGCGTCCGGTCGTCCTTCAGCTCCTGTTCGAGCCGCTCCAGCAGGGAA
Organism: Deltaproteobacteria bacterium; assembly: GCA_021788685.1. Classification (GTDB taxonomy): domain Bacteria; phylum Desulfobacterota; class Desulfobulbia; order Desulfobulbales; family UBA5123; genus JAJYKH01. The sequence continues at coordinate 2,692 of JAJYKH010000332.1, forward strand.
AGGAGCTGGAGCTCCTGCTGGCGGGACTCCCGGAGCATTCCCTTCTGGGCCTGGATCCCCTGGCTCAGCCGCTGCATCTGCTGCTGCTGGGCGGAGAGCCGGTTTTCCAGATTTTCCACCGGCCCGGCCGCCCTCCCCTGGCCAGAAAAGGCCGCCACGGCTGGGAGGAGCAGCATGACCGTCAGGAAGGAGGCGCCTGGACGGGGCATGCTCAGATCCGCAGGTACTTTCGGGTGGACACCAGGCTGCCGGCGGTGCACAGCCCGATGCTGACGAGAATGACGGCCGCCAGGACCAGCGGCGGGAAGAAGGTGAGCCCGAAGCCGCCCAGCAGCTCGGAAGCCCCGAAGCGAGCCCTCACCCAATCATAGAGCACATAGAGGAGGGAGAGGCCGAAACCGGAGCCGAGGAGCCCCTGCAGGAACCCTTCCACCAGGAGCGGCCCCTGGATATAGGCGTCGGCCGCCCCCAGCAGGCGGAGGATCTCGAGCTCGTCCTGGCGGGTGACCAGGGTCTGCCGGATGGTGTGGGAGACCATGAAAATGGTGGTGAGCACCAGCAGCCCCCCGCTCACCACCACGATGATCCGCACCAGCTGGGTAAACGAGGAAAATCGCCGCATCCATTCCTGCCCGTACTGCACCTTCTGGACCTCGGGAAGGGTGGCCAGGTAATCGGCAAAGGCCTTGATCTTGCCTATGCTCTTCAGCTCGGGTCGGGGATAAATTTCCAGGGACGGCGGCAGGAAGGAGGGATCGAGGCAGGCCAGAACGTCCCGGTCCGCGCCGCGCTGGCG
>JAJYKH010000019.1 GCA_021788685.1 Deltaproteobacteria bacterium
ATGTTTACGATCTGCTCTTCCGAATACCTGGTCTTCTTCACAATGCCTCCTTGTTTTGAGTGCTCTATTATGCCAACACTCTATTTACAAGTGGCACATTTTTCGGGGGGCAGGTCCGAGTAACCACAGAAAATAATGCTGAACTTAGTAAAGATAACAAAGAATTTGCCCATATTTACGGCAAAAGAATTGTGCAAATCCTTTACCAATACCATAATTTAAAAATTATCACAGATAGTGAATGGGAGGGTGTGCTCGGAGCATCTAGAGGAGGATATTCAAATGCTCTTGACAACGTTTTGAATGCTTTAAAAAATTTTAGGTATAGAATTCCATAATTTTTGGGAACATGAAAGGGTCCAGTCTTGGATCTTGAATTATTTGAAATTTCCAGAATACACGAAAAAAATAAAGGGGACGGTTGTCCCCTTTTTATTCTTTTTATTTCTACGCGCCCGCCGTTTTCATTGTAGTCATTCCGTGCTACGACACGGAATCCAGCGACTTTGCTTTTCTGTGGCATTGGGAAAACGGTCGCTGTCCCTAGTTTCCCTATTCCGGGATGTGTCCCTCTTTTTCCCGATATCTCCTTTTTTTTGGTCTCCCCTCTTTAAAGTAGCCTGTCCCTTTTTCTCCCCGCCTCTTTAAATGAGACTAAAGAGAAGGGTTATCCCCCTTTACTTCCTCAATAAATGGCTCATCAAAAGTTTTGTAGGTTTCAGTATCCTGTATCCCTACGATGCCTTTAAGGGGAACGTTACGAATAAAAAAATATGATTTAGCTTCAAATTGATACTTCTTTAAAAGTTCATCAAGATGGGATGCAAAAACATTAACATATCTGTTAAGCGTATATCTTGTGATATTTTGCCATAATTCCAAAGCGGCCATTATATCGATATTTGTATCCCTATGAGCTGCTACCCTGTTTCTTATAGCTCTAAATTTGTATTTCTCTTCCAATATATTTATTTGACAAAGCAATTCAGAGAACAAAGTTATTTTATAATCGGCATCCAGTTCAGAAAGCCGCTTCAAGCAGTTAAACAGGCTATTTAGTTCAATTACGATGTATTTCCCGATAAGTTTCTTCGTGTAGTTATTTGCAAAACCGAGAACATAAAGAACACTTTTTAAAGTTGCAATGTCTTCCCATATCGCACCGGCCATTTGCAACACTTTTTGTGGATTGTCATCTTCTCCCCAAGTATTTGTTTGCGCACCGAAACATATCATTGGCTCGCCACAACGTAGCGGATTTCCAGATGGAAATACTTCGTTAATTTCGGCAATATTCGTTGGCAAAAATCCAATATTGCCAGAAAGCTCTTTTTTTAAATTGGTGCTTTCTCTCCAAGCTAATGCTGCTTCTATTCTTTTGTCCGCATCTTCTCTAGAACTAAAAATGTTTCTCCGTGGGAATATTACCTTCTGCTTTTGTCCTTGAAATACGCCTGTGAACTCAACCTCATCATTTACAATTTTGGTTATAAATCCCTCAACCACTTCAAAATTTTGTAGTTCTCTTTCAGGCGAAAAGTAAAAACACGCCGCATATTTCGTTTTATTAATTTTTGGAAAGTGGCCGATTCTATTTTTTATTTTTCTCTTCATTCAATTCTATGCTCCATTACACAGAATCGTCCCCTTTTTACTTTCCTGCTTTTATTACGATATGCCGACTACACTAGCAAAATCTTCTTTAAAATGCTCATATGCAGTGCGTACTTTTTCGAACATTGGCGAACCCTGCCGCTCACACTCAATAGAATACCGCCCTTCAATTGGAACTTTGTATAAATAATTTTCAATTAATATTCGGCCCTTCTTTTCATACGGATCAACTACTAAAACAGAATTGGCAACATATGTGTCATAAAGCCGGAGATGAAACCGGTTTTGTTCCGAGGAATCGAGGGCAGCGTACATTTTATTTAGCCGCGACAGGCTCTGTTCTATATAATCTTTTAATTCTTCAGCGCTGCGGCCTGAAGCCAGTGCGATGGTCGGTAAAATGAGGGATTTAGGATTAAGAAGGAATAAATAAATTTTAAGATCTGGTTTTGTCTTGAGCAGTTTCCTAAACTCATCGTGCAAATTCTGATGAACAATGGAGTAATTCAACGACAATGCAATAATTCCGATTTCTTTTGTTGCAGGACTTAAATATTCGATAGCTCTGGTTGATTTTTGTTTTTTCGTCAATGCATCTCGTGAATCAAAAAAATCATAAACTCCTATGCTCACCATTCGGATGCCCAAAAGTGGCACTCTCATCCCACGTGTACAATCTGTAATTATTTGGCGACCCCAATGTGTTGTTGCAAGGGCAATGAAGACGCCTATTATTGATGCAATTCCGGCGACAATAGCAAAAGTGTTCATTCAATTTCCTTCAATTTTTGCTTAACGTACATTTTTAAGCAGAATAGGTGGCTATTCTTATAGACAGTTTCTGTCTAGCATGCATTCTCGAGAATCTGCATAGCCAACCGAAACCAGAATCCGCTCGGTGAGCCGATTCCCAATCTTTACGGTAACCTACCCTGAAATTCCCTTACTGACAACCAGGTTTTCCCGCAAGGCCTCAAAATATGTCTTGAACGACCGGCAGTTGCAGCACCCTGCTCCGTTACGCCTATGGTGGAGGAGTTGACCAGCACACCAAGGCACCTGCGGCTCCTGCTTCGCCCCCCAATCTCCGCCACCTTGACACCCCTCCACCCCTCCCCCTATCCTGAAGAAAAGAGCGCCATCCCCCGATTCAGCCCTGCCTGCGGGAGGTTCGCATGCATTACCGGGAGTTCGTCGACCGGGTCCGGGAACGGGCCGGCCTGGAGAATGTCAAGGACGCGACGATTGCCGTCCGGGCCACCTTGGGGACCCTGGGCGAGCGGCTGCACACGACCGAGCGGGTGAAGCTGGGGGCGCAGCTCCCCCATGAGCTGAAGGAGATGCTGGGCGACCGGCACGATCACGACTTCTTCGACCTGGAGGAGTTCTACAACCGGGTGAGCGCCCGGGGCGGCATTCGGTACCCGCACGCCGTGGAGCAGGCGGGCGCCGTGGTCGCCGTGCTCAAGGAGGCCGTTTCCCCCGGCGAGCTGGCGGACGCTACCGCCGACCTGACCGAGGACTACCGGGAGCTCTTCGGGGAAAAGGAGAAGGGCCCGGTCTCGCCCTCCGCCGCGTGAGTCGCCGTCGCTCCAGCGGTTTGACAGGCAGACTGCCGATCGCCTAACCTGAAGTTGTCTCTGCTTGTTCCTCTCTGCTCATCCAGCCCCATCCCTGGCGGAAGGAGGCTTTGTGACCCCCGACGAGCAGATCCGAAAGCAAATCCTCGATCACCTCTCCTGGGATGCGCGGGTCCATGCCGCCGAGGTCCGTGTGATGTGCGAGGGGGGGCGGGTGGTCCTCGCCGGCAGCGTCCCAAGCCATGCGGGCCGCTGGGCGGCGGAGCAGGGCGCCTGGGGCGTGCCGGGTGTGCGCATGGTCCACAACCGGCTCGCCATCCGCTATCCCGCTGAAGCCGAAGTCCCCGCCGACGACGAGATCGCCATCAACATCCGGAGCAAGCTGCTGTGGAATTCGGACATTGACGCCAGCAACATCGAGGTGGCGGTGGCCGCCGGCGTCGCCACCCTGGAGGGCACGGCCGATTCCTACTGGAAGAAGGTGAAGGCCGAGATCCTGGCCTACGACGTGATCGGGGTGACCCAAGTCGAAAACAAGCTGGCGGTGGTGCCCACCCGGAACATCGTGGACGAGGCCATCGGCGAGGACATCGTCGATGCCCTGGCGCGCAGCGGCGCGGTCGATCTCGAAGACATCGACGTCCAGGTGGAGAGCGGGGTGGTGACCCTGTCGGGCACGGTGCCCGATGCCCGCGCCCTGCGGATCGCCCGCGACGCCGCCGCCCACACCGCGGGCGTGGTGGACGTCAAGAGCGAGCTGGAGATCGGGAAAGCGGAAGCGAAGTTTTATTTTTGAAGTCGGATTTCTGATGTTGAAGTGAAAGCCAGAAGCAAATCACTCAATAACCTCACCCCCGGATGCAGTTATAAAGTCTAAAATCAGCAATCCAAAATCAAAAATAAAAAGGAATGCTGCCATGACCATGACCGGAGTCGATTCATTCGACAAGACCCTGCAGGAAACCAACATCTGGTTGAAGGACCTTATGTACGAGCTGAACTGGGAGGACCGCCACAAGACGTACACCGCCCTGCGGGCCTGCCTCCACGCCCTGCGGGACCGGCTGATCCCGGACGAGGCCATCCACCTCGGGGCCGAGCTGCCCATGCTGATCCGCGGGTTCTACTTCGAAGGCTGGAGCACCAAGGGCAAGCCGGTCAAGGAACGGCGCAAGGCGGACTTCCTCGACCACATCCGCCGGGAGTTCAACAACGACCCGGCCATCGACGTCGAAACAGTGGCCCGCGCCGTGTTCAAGCTCCTGGCCCACCACATCTCCCGGGGCGAGATCGAAGACATCCGCGGCAATTTGCCCAAGGAGATCGAGGAGGATCTGTGGCCCCATTTTCATACAGCTTAAGAACCGTTGGAGGTGAGGTTGGAGGTCGGAGGCAGAAGCTTTTGTGGCCTCAAACCTTAAGCGAAGCGCTCCTCCAACCTCCAACTCCAAAGGAAGATCCATGATCGATCGTGATCAGCTCAGGAAGGATGTCATCGATCAGCTCTCGTGGGACGACCGGGTCGATGCCTCGCAGGTGGAAGTGGAGGCCGGAAAGGGGGGGCGAATCCGGCTGTCCGGGGTCGTTGCCAGCTACACCGCCTACCGGGCCGCAGAAAGCGATGCCTTGTCGGTGCGGGGGGTGCGGATCGTGGACAATCAGCTCGAGATCCGCCACCCGTCGGAAGTCGCCCGCGAAGACGAGGAGATCAGGGCCAGCCTGACCGGCGCCCTGGGGTGGTACCCGGACATCGACGGCGGGAAAATCCAGGTCGGCGTCGATGCGGGCACCGTCACCCTGACCGGCGCCGTCGATTCCTTCTGGAAGAAGCTCAAGGCCGAGGAGCTGGCCTTCGACACCGCCGGGGTGACCTGGGTGGTCAACGAGCTGGCGGTGGTGCCCACCCAGAGCATCGACGACGAGGCGATCGCCAGGGAGATCGTGGGGGCGCTGGAGCGCGCCAGCGACATTCTCGATCCCGACCGGATCAACGTCACCGTGGACCGGGGCCTGGTGACCCTTTCGGGGAGCGTATCGGACTGGCACGGCATGACCGCCGCGGAAAACGCGGCCCGGTTCACCCAGGGGGTAGTGGATGTCTTCAACGGCCTTGTCGTGGAGCAGAGAAAATAGGATTTGGGGCAGAGCCGGTATTCATCCCACAGCCCGCCGTCTGGACCGGCGGGCTTATTAGCGCTCACTCCGGGATGAGAATGGTGTAGAGGATCGCCAGGGCGAGGAGCACGGCGAGCGCCCAGAAGAGGCTCCCGATCAGCGCCCGGGAGATCCGGGCGGCCCGGAGTCCCGCCTTTTCCCTGATCGTCCGGAACGGGTCGCGGCCGGAAGCGGTCAGGGCGACCAGCCGGATGGTGATCAGGAACCCGACCGCAATGAAGAGGAGCCAGGCCACTCCGACTGCGAGCGGCCCGTAGCGGGCCAGCCAGGCGCCCCCGACCCAGGCCACGAGGAACAGGAGGCAGACGAAGAAGAGCAGCCGATCGCCGCCTCGCAGCTCGCAAAAGGCATAGGCGATAAGCCCGATGAACAGCAGCCCGACGGCCGCGGTCAGCAGCAGGTCGGCAGGAGTCATCGAGGAGTGGTGGCGCCCTCGGCCTTCTCCTGCCCCCGACGCCAGACAAAGGTGACCTGCTCCCGCCCCTCCGCCGGGATTTTGACCTTCTTCTCCTGGGTCTCATCCTGGAGGGTCTTGGCGCTCACCGTGTAGGTGCCGGCCGGCAGCTTGGCAAAGAGCCAGGGCCCTTGGGCGGTGGTCTGGAGGACGGTCTTGCCCTGGGGGTCCTTGATGGTCGTATCCACCAGGGCCAGGTAGTTGCCCTGGGCCAGGGCGTAGATGATCTTCAGGTTGTACTTCGATGCCTGCTGCTCCATGGCCTCCCGTTGCCCTTCACCAATGCCGCCGCTCACGTAGGGCACGCCCTGGTACTCCTCTTCCTGGGGCGCGGCCGGATGCTGGGCCTGCTCCAGGCTGAAGGCCCCGGCGGGAGCGAGCAGCATGCCGGCAAACAGAACGGCGGCAAGGGTGAGACCGGACGCAAAGCTTCTGTTCATGTTCTCCTCCTGAGTGGATTTGTATGGACGTGCCCGAAGAGCAGTTCGCCGCTTGCGAAGGGAGGACGAGCGGCCGGAGGTGAAGAAACCCCAGTCATATTATGGGAAGGACCCTGATCGATTGTCAACGCTTCAGAGGTTTGTCAGGTCAGCCCAGGTGCTGCCTTTTGGCAGCGGACGCCAGCCGGTGGGCAAGCCGGACCGGCTCCGGAACGCGAGAGCGGAGGGAGCAGGCGAGGACCATCGCCCCGGCCCCGGCCAAATCGATCCGATGGCCGATGGAGACATAGACCGGCTTGACGCCGGCACGGGTGCGGAGCACGGTGCCGATCACCTCGGTCCCGTCCAGCAGGGGGACGCGGTCCCCCCGGGCCGGTCCGGGCTCGGCATGGGTGCCGATGAGCCGGCTTTTGCCGCACCCGACGCTGGGAAGTCCCGTTGCCAGGCCCAGGTGGCTGGCGATCCCGAACCGCCGGGGATGGGCGATGCCCTGGCCGTCGCAGAGGAGCAGGTCGGGCCGGTGCTCCATTCCGGCCAAGGCCGCGAGCAGACCAGGGGCCTCCCGGAAGGAAAGAAGCCCCGGCACATAGGGAAAGGCGAGGGGCGAGACCGCCAGCCGTTCTTCCACGGTGGCTTGGCGCTCCACATTCCAGAGGACCGCCGCGGCAAAGCAGAGCCCGGCGGCCTTGGAGAAGGCCGCGTCCAGGCCGGCCATGAAGCGCACCGGCCCGGAAAGGGGCGAGCGGTCCACCAGGGGCGCCAGCTCCTTCTGGATAGCCACGGCCTCCCGGGGGGAGACCTGCCACGAGTGAGGGAGGGGAGGGAAATGCATCGGCAGGCCCTTCCCGCGTGAGAAGGGCCCTGGAAATCACTTGGGGACGGTGGGGTAGCCCTCCACCTGCCAGGCCTTCCAGCCGCCTTTCAGGACCTGCACGTTCTCGAAACCGCTTTCCATCATCTTCTGCGCCACCCGGGCGCTGGTGCCCTCGTCGGGTCAGGCTCAGTAGAGCACGTAGGTAAGCTCCCGGGAATAGCGGCCCATCCAGCTCTCGGGGTGGTCGGGGTCCTCGGCGATGGCCCCTTCGATCATCTCGTCGCTTTCCTCCCAGTCGTGCTTCTTGCGGACGTCCAGGATCACCACCTCCGGGTGCTCCAGCATTTCGTTGAGGTCGGCGGGCGTGATCCGTTTCACTCGTTCGATGGTTGCGACGGGGCTCATGGGGGGCCTCCTTGACGTGAGGGTTCAGGGGGTCGGGACAGGCTCCTTCCGGAGCAGGCCCATGACCTCCTCCCGGGACAGGTCGTGCCAGCGCCGGTAGGCGTTGGCGACGGCAAAGGGCCAGAAGTCGAGCACGTTGGCGCAGTAGACCTCGTCCACCAGCGGGCCGACCCTGCTGATGGAGTCGAGGAGGCCCGTGGGGACCGCTACCACGATGGCGGCCGCCCCCTGCCGCCGGGCCGAGTCGGCCGCGGCCATCATGGTGGCGCCCGAGGCGAGGCCGTCGTCGGTGAGGATCACCGTCCGGCCAGCCAAGTCCGGCTGGGGGCGGCCTTCCCGGAACAGCCGGTTGCGCCGTTCCAGCTCCGCCCGGACGGTGGCGGCTTCCCGTTCGATCTGCTCGCCGGTCAGCCGGAGGGAGCGGAGCATCTCCTCATTGAGAAACCGCCTGCCTTCCAGGCCCATGGCCCCGAACCCCGCCTCGGTGTTGCCCGGGACCTGCAGCTTGCGGACGATCATCAGGTCGAGGGGGAGCAGGAGCCGCCGGGCGATCTCCACCCCGATGGGCACCCCGCCCGAGGGGATGGCCAGCACCACGGCGTTGTCGATCCCGGCATATTCCGGGGCCAGGATCTCGGCCAGGACCAGGCCCGCTTCGCGGCGGTCGGCGAAGAGCCGGTGCTTGTTCCGGTACTCGGGGATCTCGTGGAGACGGTAGCCCATGGCCATGCCGTAGAGGAAGGAATTGGCGGTTGGGGCCGGCTACTTTCAGTATAGCAGAAGGGCGGGGAACAGCTGAACGTCGAACATCGAGCTTCCAACATCGAACATCGAATGTGAATCGAAATTCAACGTTGGACGTTCGACGTCAATGTTCGATGTTCGTCTTTTTTCAGGCGTTCCGCCGGTCGGGCGGGACGGTGAGCATGAGGAGGCCGCCGGCCAGGAAAAAGGCCAGGATGGCGCTCATGCCCAGCCGCTGGCTGCCGGTGAGGAGGGTAAGCCAGCCCACCAGCAGGGGGCCGAGGAAGGCGGTGGCCTTGCCGGAGAGGGCGAAGAGGCCGAACATCTCGTTCCGCAGGGCTTCCGGGGCGACCCGCGCCAGGTAGGAGCGGCTGGAGGCCTGGGCTGGCCCGACGAAAATGCCGAGGAGCAGCCCGAAAATCCAGAACAAAAACTGGGTGGAAACGAGCAGGACCAGGCTGCCCGAGACGAGCAGGCCGAGGAGCGAAAGGAGGATGACCTTCTTGCCGCCCACCCGGTCGTCGATCAGGGCGAAGACCGCCGCCCCCAGCCCGGCGGTGACGTTCATGCCGATGCCGAAGAGGAGCACCTGCTGCGCGCTCATGGCGAAGGTGCCGGCCGCGTAGACCCCCCCGAAGGCGAACAGGGTGGCCATGCCGTCGATGTAAACCATGCGGGCGATGAAGAAACGGACGAGATGGCCGTAGCGGCGGACGTGCCGAAGGGAGTCCGCGAGCTGGGCCCATCCGTGCTTCACGGTGAGCGCCAGGGGCAGGCGGCTGCGCCGCTCGTCCGGGGTGAAGAGGAAAAGCGGCAGGGCAAAGAGGAGGTGCCAGCCGGCCGCGAGCACGAAGGTGGCCCGGACGTTTTCGGCCTGCCCGACATTGAGCCTGAGCAAGGCCGTCTCCGGCTTGACAAGGCCGTAGAGCGCTGCCGTCAGGCAGAGGAGGCCGCCCAGGTACCCAAACCCCCAGCCCCAGCCCGACCAGCGGCCCACCCCGTCGGCCGGCGCCAGGCTCGGGAGCATGGCATTATAAAAGATGCTCGCGGACTCGAAGCCGACGGTGGCAACGGCCACCAGGAGGAGGGCGGGGAGCGCGCAGGCCGGGTCGGGCCTGATGAACCAGAGCAGGCCGGTGGGGATGGTGCAGAGCAGGGTGAAGCCGGCGATCCAGGATTTGCGGCGGCCGGTCTGGTCGGCAAGGGCCCCGAGCAGAGGGCCGCTCAGGGCGACGATCAGACCGGCCATGCTGATGGCGTTTCCCCACTCGGCGCTGGCCACCGTCTTGTCGGCGGCCACCTGACGGGTGAAGTAGGCGGCGAAGACGAAGGTCTGAATGATGGTGGAGAAGGCGGAGTACGCCCAATCGTACATGGCCCAGGAGAGGAGGGCCGCTGTTCGGCCCGGCGGCAGGGCATTCGTTTTTTTCATGTGAGACAAGGCAGGAGCAATGGATAATGGACAATGGGAAATGGACAGTGAAAATCATTCATTATCAATTGTCAATTCTCCATTCTCCATTATTCCCGGTCCCTGAGGGCGGCCATCCGTTCGTGGAGGCCGCGGGTGATCCGTACCGGGGGGGGGCCCCCTTCTCCCCGCCGGACCAGCTCGCCCGGATGGACCGGCTCCCCGAAGTCGATCACGATCCGGGTGAAGCGCGGCCAGGAGCGGCCCCGGGGTAGGGCTTCGTAAGCCCCTCGGATGAAGGCGGGAACCACCGGTACCCGGTAGCGGTCGAGGAGCATGCCCAAACCCGGCTTGAACGCCTGGAGGCTGCCGCTGGGCGAGCGCTCCCCTTCCGGAAACCAGATCAGGTTCTCGCCGCGCTTGAGGACCACGGCCGCAAAGGCCAGACTGGAGGCCACCGCCCGTTTGGGGTCGATGGGCACCGCCCGGGCCAGCCGGCTCACGAATCGGAAGAAGGCATTGCGGAAGGCGATCCCGGTCCAGCCGGCGAAATAGGTGCGGCGCAGGGTGGAAAAGGGCAGGGCGGCGGCGAGGGCGAACGGGTCGAGCAGGCTGACGTGGTTGGGGGCGAGCACGAACTGGCCGTGGAGCGGGACGGCATCCAGGCCCCGGACCTCCAGGCGGAAGAGGGTCCGGGCCAGGAAGCGGTTGAGGTGGTAAAGCCCCCAGGCGAGCCCGAGCTGCACGGGGTTGAGCGGCTCGAGCCAGTGGCGCTGCCGGTTGTCGATCACCTTTTCCGGCTCCTCCAGGGGGCGGACGGGCGAGGCCGCCTCTCCCTTTCCCGCCTGCCCGGCCACCTCGTGGAGCAAGTCGCGCACGGTCTCCACCCGGCCGATGGCCTCCTCGGTCAGCTCGATGCCGGTGCGCTGGCCGATTTCCATGGTGAGGCCGAGCCATTCCAGGGAATCGATCCCCAGGTCGAGGTGGGGGCTGGTGTCCGGGGTGAGGCGCGCCTCCGGGTAGCGGCCGGCGAGCCACTCCCAGACCAGCCGGGCGGCGTCCACGTCGAGAAGCGACCGGTCGTGGTCCGACATCTCCGCGAGCGGCAGGGGGCCGGCCTCCACCCGGCCGGCGGTCGCGGCCGTCTTGGCCTGCGTGTAGCGGCCGGGCAGGAGATGGCGCCTGATTTTGCCCAGCCGGGTGCGGGCCAGGGCGTCTCGGCTGATGGCATACTCGTCCAGCCGCTGGTAGGAGGGGAGCTTGCGCCCCTGCTCGGTCACCGCCCGGCGGATAGCCTGCTCGATCTCCTTTTCGCCGGCCCGCCGCAGCCCGGCGAGATCGGGGACGATCACCGCCACCAGCCGCCCGTGGTGCTGGAGCACCCCGGCTTCCAGGATGAAGGGATGGGCGGCATAGTGCTCCTCCACCTCGTCGGGCTGGATGTTCTTGCCGCTCTCGGTGACGATCAGGGTGGAGACCCGGCCCTGGAGCACGAGAAAGCCGTCCCGGTCGAGATAGCCCAAGTCGCCGGTGCGGAACCAGCCGTCCGAGGTGAAGGCCTGGGCGCTCTGCTCCGGCAGGTGGCGGTAGCCCGCAAAGACGTTGGGTCCCCGTGCCAGGACCTCGCCGCTGGTTTGACGGCCCGCGGAATCACTTGGCGTCTCCTGCGGGCGGGCGGCGGGGTCGATGCGGATCTCCACCCCGGGGACCGGCCGGCCGACGCTCGTAAGCCGGCCCGAGCCGGGCGGGTTGATGGTGAGAAGGGGCGCGGTTTCGGTGAGCCCGTAGCCAATGGCCACCTCCCATCCCAATCCCTGCAATTTCCAGCCGAGCTCCGGGTCGAGGGCCGAGCCCCCGGAGGCGAGCACCCGCAGCCTGTGCCCGAGCTGCCGGTGCAGGGGCCGCAGCAGCGTTTTTCCGAGCCGCAGCCCCAGGTGCCGCCGCAGCCCGGTAGACAGCCCGGCCAGGGACCGGAAGAGGAGCAGGGCGGTCCGGCCGCGGCCGGCCACCTGGGCCTCGATGCCGGAGACAAGGGCCCGGTAGAGCCGGGGCACGCCGATCACCGCCGTGACCTCCTCCTCCCGGATGGCCCGGAGAATCTGGGGGCCGGTAAGGGCATGGGGGAAGACCAGGGGCAGCCCCAGGCCCAGGGGGACCAGCAGGCCGATCACGAAGGGGTAGACGTGGTGCAAAGGGAGCGGGAGGAGGACCCGGTCGCGGGAGTACAGCAGCCCGGTTTCCCGGACCTTTTCGATCTGGAAGGCGATGTTGCGGTGGGTGAGGGGCACGCCCTTGGGCGGGCCGGTGGTGCCGGAGGTGTAAAAGAGGGCGGCCGGGTCTCCGGGACCCACTTCCGGCAGGTCCGCCGCGCTCGCGGCGGCCAGGCGGCGGCAGCTCCTTTCGTCCTCCTTGCCGGCATCGAGAAGCACGAGGTCAAGGGGCTGGCCGGGCCCGAGGCGGCCGATCCGCTCCGCCTGCCCCCTGGTGGTGAAAAGCAGCCGCGGGATGCCGTCCGCCAGGATGTGGGCAAGACTGTCATCCCCGAGCTGCACGTCCAAAGGCATCACGGCCGCCCCGGCCCGGAAGGCCCCCAGGCAGGCGGCGATCCACTCCGCCCGGGTCTCGGCCAGGAGCGCCACCCGGTCCCCAGGCCCGATCCCCCGCGCCGCCAGTCCGGCCGCCACCCGGCCCGCGGCTTCCCCCAGCTCCGCATACGACCAGACGCGCCGGCCCTCGGCTTCCATGGTCAGCAGGGCCGACCGGCCGCCGTGCTCGGCCAGGCCAGCCGCCAGGGCCTGGATGGTGGGGAGGGTCGGGGGCATGTGGCTTCCGGGCAGGGATTAACAGCTTGTTCTTACATTATAACCTGAATCCGTGGCGACGGGGTAAGCTCGTTGGACCTGTCTCATTGATCGATGGCTTACGGCACAAACTGCGGCCGAGCCATGGCTTCCCCCGTCGCCCTGCGGGCGTCCGTCCGCACGCCGTCTCCTTTGTCGGCAACCGTTCGATAGAGCTCACTCTAATCGAACGATGGCCTTCGCGGATCCGGCGCACCGGACGAACCGTTCACGGATTCAGGATTAAATCATCCTTCGGGGGAATTTGCCATCTAAAGACGAATGGGACTGTTGCCAAGCCACGATGAAGAAATGGCAGACGGATGGGCGGGTTTTGACACCACCGGTTCTAAGCGATTTTCTTGCGCGCAATCCGACGGCAGTGAGGATCCGGTTCAGGTGCGCCGGATGCCAGCGACCCGTCGGCCGCTGGCCGGGAATTTCGCGGATGAGGTGCGCGCCACCCCCACAGGCGCGCAAGCTCCTGCTTGCCCTACCGCAGCCGGAATCCCCGCCGATGTGCCGCCTGAAGTGGCAACCCTTCCTGCCCATGAGTGGATGCTCACGGCACCTCGGTCCGCGGCACGAGATGCAAGCAGCAGAAAACCGATTCCGGAGTCTTTGCTTACCATCCGTAAAGTGACCAGGAATCCCAGTCGCTGGGGTTGTGCGGGTTCCAGGCGTCGTACGCCTCGTGATAGAGGTAGTCGTTGATCGTGTCAAGCTGTTCCGCGGTCAATTCGTTCCAGACCCCTTTCTTGGCGCAGTCGACCTGCCGTTCGGCGAAGATCCGGTTCCAGGCGGCCATGGTCCGTGACTCCGGATAGAGGAACGGGGCCTCCCCTCCCCGGGTATGGCACTTCCGGCAGAATTCCCTGAACAGCTTCATTCCCTGCCGGAGGTTGACGAAGGTGAGCTCCCGCATGGTTCCGGTGCGCGGGTCGTAACGCTCAAAGGGCCTTGCCTGCACGGCCGATATGGCGGCGAGCAGGAGAAGGCCCAGGAGCAGCAGCGCCCTGAGCAGCCGGGGGGGAAGAGGGCGGCGGGGCAACGGCTCATCCCTCCAGCCGGGGGAAGTACCGCTCGCGGCAGGCCTGACAAAGACCGGCAGCAAACGGCACGCTGGCCTTCCGGGCGAGATACTCCTCAAGCCGGCGCCAGTAAGGCTCGTCATTGCGGAGCCGGCGGCAGCAGGAGCAAACCGGGACGACGCCCTGCAGGAGCTTCATCTGGGCCGTGACCTGCTGCAGCTCTTCAACCAGCAGCAGGCGGTCCTGGTCCGCCAACTGGGGGAGCGTGACGTCCAGGCCCAGCTCCAGAACGAGCGGCTCGCCCTGACCGCCGCCCGGGAAGGGATAGGCATGCACCAGATAGGTGGTTTTCTCGGGGGCGTGCCGCCACTCCCATGTCCGGGGCTCCATGTCTCTCACGATGTCCGGCGCCGGGCAGGGCGGGGCGTCGTCGCCGAAAACCTCGATGCAGGTGCGGCCGGCAGGATCGCCAAACCGCTCCCGAAACAGGTCGTTGGCGTACCGGAAGGTATGGTCCGGCGCCTCCATGCAGACATAGGCCGGAAACCGCTTGAGGGCGTCGAGGAGCTGGCTGCTCCCGGTGAGGACTGCCTGCTGCATCCGGCGGCAGACGGCAACTTCGTTTTCCAGGGCAGCTACTCGCCCCTGCAATTCTTCATACGTCGGCTTGACGGACACGGGTTTCCCTCCGCGCGGCAAGATGCCCGGAAGTGCGAAAGAATGATGGTCTCACAGAAACCTCCAAACCTCGGCGGGCGGGAGTGAGAAAACAACAATTACAAAGCGTGGACCGTCGGCGGCGCGGCTTTTTGCGAGCGGATAGAAAACGCGGCCAAATGGCCAACCCTATTGTGGGGCGCGGCATTGGCCGAAGTCAAATGCAAACCGGGAAAAGCGCGGATTGGAGAAAAAGGGAAGGAGAAATCGAAATCGCGGGCAGCCGCAGGCTCAGAACCCCAGGGTGATGCCCAGGTAGGGCCCGGAACGGCTTTTTTTATATTGGGCCCGTCGGATTCGAGATCGATGAAAAAGAACCGGTACCCGCCATGGATGTCGAGAGCGGGGGTGGGGGTGAGGGACAGCTCCGCCTTCCCGTCAAACGCCTTCCCCTTGCGGTAGCCCATGCCGGCGGCCCGCACCCTCCCGGCGAGGAAGCCCCCGAGGAAGTCCATGTGGAGGTCCATGCCCACCAGGGGGACCGGAGTGCTGAAATCGGGCCTGTTTCGCTCCCCTGCTGCGGCTGTCTGGCCCTCTGCCAGCCTGACCTGGCCGACAATCCCCGCCGAAAAGCCGGAGAGAACATCCTCCAGGCCGAAAAGACGGTACTGACAGACGAAATCGTGGATGGCGTAATCGAGCCCGGTTCCGACTTTGTCGTCGACGGAGAACATCCGGCCATCGGAAACGATGCTCCGGGCGAGGATGCTCCGTGGCTGGGGGGAGGGCTGGTAATAGGAAAGGGTCAGGCGGTGCCAGCCAAAATCGATCGGCACGTCCTCCGGGAAGAAGGAATCGGCCGGCACGTGATCTCCCGCCGGGGCGAATAGGAAACCGGCCGGGCCAAAACCTTCGGGCCCGTGCCCGGACCGGAAAGGCCGGCCGTCGAGGTCGAGAGCGGCGGCCGCAGCGGCTGAGGCGATGACCAAGGTGGAAACCAGAAAGGCACCGAGAACGGCCAAGTGCTTCATATTCCCCCCCCTTGCCGAACGTGCCGGAGAAAACCATTTTCATTGTAGCATGGGCCGGCGGGCCGCCAGGCAAAAAGTGGGGATTTCACCAACTGTGGGGGCAAAAGCCCCATCCGGACCCGCATTCCCTGGCCGGATCTCGCGGCCACTTTTTCTTCGGTTGATCTATCCTATTGTAAACTCGATCATTTTTCTGATGAATGAAATCATCTCTGATTTGGCACAGCCATTGCTCTATCTCCGGGCAAGCTTGCTTTACAGCATCTTATTTCTCTTCCCCTTTTTGTTCCGAGGCAGAGCCGATTGGCGGCTCTGCCTCAATTTTTTTCTCCATTCGTCACCTCACCGCCCGCCCTCGAGGCCTTCCGCCGGGAGGTTGTTTCTTCCCGGCCCCCCCAGCAAGCCCTGTTTCCTTCCCTCACGATGAAAGGCCGCAATTGCGGCAATGATGAGGGCCGGCCTGGCTTGGCAGCCGAATCGCCGCCAGCCAACGCTCACCCTTCCCACTGCTTTCACGCCCCACCCCGGTCGTTCCTTCCGGAAGCTCACACCGGCATAGTTCCGCAAACTGCACCTGATCCTCATGCTTGTTGAATGTATCTCCTTTGCGACGAGAAATTGATCGCCATGTTTGAAAGAAGACTGGTGCAAAATTTTTATTGCATGCAAAAATTATATGACGACTTGATTTTGTCCTGCTTATGTTCTATTTCGTATAAAGAATTTCCTGTTTTTTTGAAAAGAAAATTTTTGACATTACAGTTCGATTCCGCTATTGTCCAACCCCGGTTGGCCGTACAATAAATGAAAAATAACCGAAACCTCTTTTTATAGAATTCGAAGTAACCCGCGCCGGAGGAGTCGCTTCGGCCGCGGGCTGAGGAACAAAGCCATGATTGCCAAGGTCGCAAAGAAGTGTCGGCTGGAGAACCCCGACATCCCCTTCAGCTCGGGTCTCGATCCGATGGTCCCCATGCTTCTGGTAGCCGCAGCGGTCGGCTTCATCGGTTCCCTTGCCGTTGAGCTGTTCCGCTCCTCGATGTACGCGATTGTCAAGTTCTATTCCTCGCAGGAGCATCTCGTCGCGGCGGCATGCTCGTTGCCCTTATGGGCGCGCATCGCGGTGCCGACGATCGGCGGCACTGTAAGCGGATTGGGCATGTGGGCGGGCCATCGCTGGATCAAGCGGCCGCGCGGACCGGAATACATGGAGGCGGTGCACGTGGCCGACGGCGTGCTGCCGCTGGGTCCGAACCTCGTCCGGACGATTTCCTCGCTCCTCGGCGTGAGCGGAGGCATTACGATCGGCCGCGAAGGGACCATGATCCAGTTCGCGTCCCTGGCCTCCTCGCTCCTCGGTCGGATCTTTCGCGCCGATGAATCCCACCGTAGGCTGATCGTCGCATGCGGCGCCGCAGCCGGCTTTGCGGCTGCGTATCGTGCCCCGGTCGCGGGCACCCTCTTCGTCGCGGAAATCATTCTCGGGGGACTGGCGCTCCGGGAAGTAAGCGCGGTCCTGGTCTCGGCCGTGATGTCCCTGCTTACCACGCAGGCGTTCTTCGCTGCCGGTCCGCTCTACATCGCGCATGCCGTGCCCCGGATAGGATTCAACGACATGTTCGATGCATCTCTCGTGGGCTTGGTGGCCGGCCTGTTCGGTCCCGTGTTCCTGTGGGTGCTTCATACCTCGAACAAACGCTACCAGTCGCTGTTCACCTTTTTGCCCGTGCGCATGGGCGTGGCCGGGCTGGCCATCGGGCTGTTGTCGACGGTGCGGCCTGAGGTCTGGGGCAACGGCTTCAGCGTGATGCAATCCTTCCTGTCCACCCATTGGGCATTGAGCTCGGTAGTGGCCGTGTTCCTGCTGCGGCTGCTCGCGGTCACCTTCGCCAGCTCCGCCGGCATCCCCGGCGGCGTGCTCACCCCGACTTTGGTGACCGGCGCCTCCATGGGACTGCTCATCGGCCACACGATGCTGATCCCGTCGGCCGACCATTCCCAGACGCTTTGGATCCTGGTTGGCGCGGGCAGCCTGCTGGCGGCAACCACCCATGCCCCGGCGATGTCCGCCATCATGATGTTCGAGGTCTCGCACAACTACCATGTGGTGCTCGCGGCCTTGCCGGCGTGCGTCATCGCCT
>JAJYKH010000020.1 GCA_021788685.1 Deltaproteobacteria bacterium
CTGAGCGCGCGGCGGGTGGTGACCTTCAAACCCTCCGGCATCCTGCGGGCGCGCATCAACGAAGCCTCCGCCCGGGAAAAGGAGCTGGTGAGCTGAGGGCGTTCCCAGCGGTAGTCCGCGGAGAATTGGGAAGACGGGTTGCCTGCCGGCAACCCGTCTTTTTTGTCCGACCCGCGGGCTGGTGCAAACCCAACCGGGGCATTGATCATGGGAGTCGAAGAAAGCTTGTCCCGCCTGGCGGAAATGGTGGATGGAGAGCTGCTGGGCGATTCGGGGGTGCGGGTCCGCGGCGTGAACGAGCTTGCGGCCGCGGGCGAGGAAGAGATTACCTTCATCACCCACCCGCGGCTGGCAACCGAGGCGGCGGCCTCCCGGGCGGCGGCGGTGATCGTCCCCCGTGGGGTGGAGCTGCCCGGAAAGCCGGCCATCCGGGTAAAAGACCCTTATCTGGCGGTCGCCGTCATCCACAACCACTTCCTGCATCGGCCCTTTGCGGCGGCCGGCATCCACCCCCGGGCCCATGTCGGCCCGGAATGCCGGGTCCCGGCCGAGGTCTCCATCGGCCCTTCGGCGGTCCTCGGCACGGGAGTGGTGCTGGGGAAGCGGGTGACCGTCGGGCCGGGGACGGTCATCGGCGATCATGCTTTCATCGGCGATGACTGCGTGCTCCACGCCAATGTCACCATCTATGCTCACAGCCGCCTGGGCCGGCGGGTCATCGTGCACAGCGGCGCGGTGATCGGCAGCGACGGGTTCGGCTACGCCACCGATGATCGGGGCCGTCACGTGAAACGGCCGCACGTGGGGAGCGTCGAGATCGAAGACGACGTGGAGATCGGCGCCAACGTCTGCATCGACCGGGGCACCTTCGGCAAGACGGTGGTCCGGGAAGGGGCCAAGATCGACAACCTGGTGCAGCTCGCCCATAACGTGGTGGTGGGCGAGCGTTCCCTCCTGGTTTCCCAGGTGGGGATCGCGGGCAGCACGACCCTGGGCCGGGGTGTGGTGCTGGGCGGCCAGGTAGGGGTGGCCGGCCACCTGGAGCTGGGGGACCGGGTCATGGTCGGGGCCAAGTCGGGCGTGCACAACAGCCAGCAGCCGGGTGCGGTGATTTCGGGGATTCCCGCCATTGCCCATAAAAAATGGCTGCTCGCCGTTTCGGCCTTTCAAAAGATGCCGGAATTGATTAAAGAGATACGCACCCTCCGGAAGAAGGTGGCGGGCCTTCTTCAGGAGCATCCGGCCGGGGAACCGGATGCGGAGTAAGAACCCGGACGCAAGCTGTCGAGGAGGAGAAGAGATGAACGCCAATTCCAAGCCGATCGATATCAACGGCATCTTGAGCCTGCTGCCCCACCGGTATCCCTTCGTCCTGGTGGACCGCATCCTGGAAGTGGAGGAGGGGCAGCGGATCGTGGGGTTGAAGAACGTCACCATGAACGAAAATTTTTTCCAGGGCCATTTCCCGTCCCAACCGGTGATGCCGGGGGTCCTGATCATGGAGGGCATGGCCCAGGTCGGGGCCATTCTCGCCTACCTGTCCGACCCGGAGTCGGTCGGCAGCAAGCTGGTCTACTTCGCAGGCATGGACGGGGTCCGCTTCCGGCAGAAGGTGGTGCCCGGCGATCAGCTCATCTTCGAGCTCACCATGAACAAGCGGAAGGCGAGGATGTGGAAGCTCGACGGCAAGGCTTTCGTGAACGAGAAAGTGGCGGCCGAGGGTCAGCTCATGGCCACCTTCGCCTGAAGCCGCCGGACTGCCCTTCTCCGCGGCTGTGGAAACGATCCGCGCCGTCCCGTTCCCCCTAACGAAAAATTCATGCGGCCCTGCCGCAAGGAATCCGAAAGGCATCTCTCGATGAAAATCCATCCCACTGCCATCATCGACCCTACAGCCGAGATCGACAGTACGGCCGCAGTTGGGCCCTATGCGGTCATCGGGCCGGAGGTGCGCATCGGCGCCGGCTGCGAGATCGGCCCCCATGCGGTGATCAGCGGCCCGACCACCATGGGCGCCGGCAACCGGATCGGGGCCTTCGCCAGCATCGGCGGCGATCCCCAGGACCTCAAATTCCAGGGCGAGCGCGTCGAGCTCGTCATGGGGGACAACAACACCATCCGGGAATACGTTTCCATCCACCGGGGCACCGCGAGCGGCCACCGCCGGACCACCATCGGCAGCGACAACCTGTTCATGGCTTACGCCCATGTCGCCCATGACTGCGTCATCGGCAACCGGGTGATCCTGGCCAACGCCGCCACTCTGGGCGGCCACGTGGAGATCGCGGACAAGGCCACCCTGGGCGGGCTGGTGGCGGTCCACCAGTTCACCCGGATCGGCGCCCACGCTTACATCGGGGGCATGTCCGGCATCAGCAAGGACATCCCCCCTTACATCATCGTGGCCGGCATCCGCAACCAGATGCGGGTGACCGGCATCAACAAGGTAGGTCTCCAGCGGAGCGGCTTCGACGAGGAGACCATCCGGAAGCTGAGCAAGGCCTTCCGGATCATCTTCCGCACCCCCGGCCTCCTCCTGGAGGAGGCCCTCGAGAAGGTCCAGGCCGAGCTCCCCGACTGCGGGCCGGTGCAGCATCTGGTGGCGTTCTTCCGCAGCTCGTCGCGGCCGGTGGTCAGAGCCAGCGGTCATGGCGAGTAAGGGTGCATCCTGCTTTGTCAGCGGCCTGTCCGCATACCTGGTGTTTAGAGCCCCTGCCCGAGAATCGGGCACAGGGGCTCTTATCCTGCCTTGCGGGGATAGCGGACAGGCCGGTTTTGTCGGCACTGCTGCTGACGCTGATCGCTAGCATCTGCACCACCCTGTAACCGCTTACAACCGTGGGTGCAAACGCGGTTATGTGGTACTTACCCCTATGATCAGTTCCCATGGCGAGTAAGATCGGGATCGTCGCCGGCGGCGGCCAGTTCCCCCTGCTTTTCGCCCAAGCCGCCCGGCGGGAAGGGCGGCAGGTGGTGGTGGTCGCCCACCGGGGCGAATCGCGCCCCGATTTGGCGGCCGCGGCCGATCGGCTTTACTGGATCAAGCTCGGCCAGCTCGGGAAGATCATCTCCTATTTCAAGAAGGAAAAGGTCGGTGAAGCGGTCTTCGTGGGGACGATCACCAAGACCAGGATCTTCCGGGACATCCGCCCGGACTGGCGCGGACTCAGCCTGTGGCGCCGGATCCGCATCCGCCAGGACGACGCCATTCTCCGGGCCATCGCCGACGAGCTCGAAAAAGAGGGGATCCGGGTCCGCGAATCGACCCTGTATCTCAAGCAGCTCCTCTTTCCCCGGGGGGTGCTCACCCGGCGGGAGCCGGCCCCCGACCAGATCGAGGACATCCGGTTCGGCTGGAAGGTGGCCCGCGCCATCGGGGCGCTCGACATCGGCCAGTGCGTGGTGGTGCGGGACCGGACGGTCCTGGCGGTGGAGGCCATCGAGGGCACCGATGCCGCCGTCGAGCGGGGAGGGAGGCTTGCCGGGGAAAGGGCGGTGGTGGTCAAGGTCAAGAAGCCTATCCAGGACTTCCGGTTCGACCTGCCGGCCATCGGTCTCCAGACCATCGCCACCATGCAGAAAGTGAAAGCCGGCGTGCTGGCGGTGGAAACCGGCCAGGCGCTGCTTTTCGACGGCGAAGCGGTGGTGCGCGAGGCGGACAGATCGGGTATGGTGATCGTCGGCATCGAGGAGCAGGCGGACGGTTCGCTTGTTTTTTAGCGGTCAGCTGGTAGCTCTCCATGACGATCTCGCAAAAAGCCATCACTGCAGCCAAGATGGCTAAGCACAAAAGGTTCGATATACAAGGCGCGGTGGTGTTGCGAAAGCGGAGACGTACATCAGGTACGTCGAGCATTTGGCGACCCGCCGCAACGCCGTAGATCGGACTTTTTGCGACGCCATCATCCATGAAAGCCATGATCCTTGCCGCCGGCCTGGGCACCAGGCTGCGGCCCCATTCCCTCCTGCGGCCCAAGCCCCTGTTTCCGGTGCTCGGCCGGCCACTCCTGCTGCGGCACGTGGACAGGCTGCGGGCGGCGGGGTTCGGCCCCATGGTGGTGAACGCCCATCACCTGCGGGAGCAGATCGTGACCCTCCTGGCCGGGGAGCCCGACATCATCGTCCAGGAGGAGGAGACCATCCTGGGCACCGGCGGCGGCGTCCGCCTGGCCGCCCCCCATTTCGGCGGCGAGCCGGCCCTGGTGATCAACGGCGACATCGACCACGATCTCGATCTCGGCTGGGTCTACCGGCAGCACTGCGCCTCGGAGGCGACGGCCACCCTGGTCCTCCACGATTGCCCGCGGTTCAACACCGTGGAGGTGGCCCCCGACGGCCGCATCCTGGGCTTCGGCGGCCCTGGCCCGGCCGCGGGGAACCGGCTGCTTGCCTTCACCGGCATCCAGGTGCTCGATCCCGCCATCCTGGAGCTGGTCCCGCCCGGCGTCTGCGCCAGCATCATCGACTGCTACCGGGACGTGATCCGGCAGGGGGGCAGGGTGCAGGCCCTGGTGGCGAAGGACCATTTCTGGACCGACATGGGCACCCCCGCCGATTACCTGGCCCTGCACGAAAAGCTCCTCACGGGCGGGGGGGAATCTTCCCCGTTTTTGGTGGCGGAAGGCGCCGTGCTCGGCGAGGGCGTCCGGCTGGAGGGCTGGGCGGCCATCGGCGCCGGGGCACGGATCGGCGCCGGCGCATCGCTCGCCAGGGTGGTGGTGTGGGACGGGGCCGAAGTCGCCCCGGGAGAACGGCATGCGGACACCATCATCACCTGAGACACTGCAAGAGAGCCGGGACCAGGAGCTGGTCCTCGCCCTGTTGCGTCGCGAAGGGCTGGCCTCCGGCACGGTTGGCCTTGTCCCGCTCGGGGGCGACGGCTCCGACCGGCGATTTTTCCGCGTCACCCGGGACCACGGGCCGGGGCTGGTGGCGGTCCTCCCCTCGCCGACCCTGCCCCGGGCGCGGGCCGAGGCGCGGTCGGCCTTCCTCATCGGCCGTCACCTGCACGCCCGGGGGGTGCCGGTGCCGGCCATCCTCGGCTATAGCGAGGACGAGGGGCTCATTCTCTTCGAGGACCTGGGAACCGTCCTCCTTCACGAGGTGATCAAGCGGCTGGCCGGCCGTCCCGGGGAAATCCTCGGCTGGTACCGCAAGGCGGTTGACGCCCTCATCCGGCTGCAGCTCGACGGCGGCCACGGCTTCGATCCGGATTTCTGCTGGGACGGCGGCCGGTACGACGTCCCGCTCATGCTGGAGCGGGAGTCCGGCTACTTCCTCCACGCCTTCTGCCGCGACCTTCTCGGGCTGGGGGAGGGGCCTCCCGGCCTGGCCGCCGAATTCCAGGCGATCGCGGCGCGGGCGGCGGCGGAGCCCGCCAATACCCTGCTCCATCGGGACTTCCAGTGCCGCAATTTGATGGTCAGGGGTGGCGAGGTGGTGATCATCGATTTCCAGGGCGCCCGGTTGGGGCCGCTGGGCTACGATCTCGCCTCCCTGCTCCTCGATCCCTACGCCGGGCTTTTCCCGGAGCTGCAGGAGGAGATCCTTCGTTACTATATCGAGGCCCTGGGGCGCCGCCTGCCCATCGATGGCAGCCGTTTCCGGGAGGGCTACTTCTTCCTCCGGCTTCAGCGCAACCTCCAGATCATCGGCGCCTACGCCTTCCTGTCCGGGCAGAAGGGGAAGCCCTTCTTCCGCCAGTTCCTGCTTCCGGCCCTGGCCACGCTCGATTCCCACCTGCGGCAGCCGGCGGGGGCGGCGTTCCCCTGCCTGCGGGCACTCGCGGCAGACTGCCTGGCACGTCTGACTCAGCAGGAGACCCCGTGACCCACGCCACCATTCCCGTCATCGCCCTGGTGGGGCGGCCCAACGTGGGCAAGTCCACTCTGTTCAACCGGCTTTCCAAGTCGAGCAAGGCCCTGGTGGACGCCACCCCGGGGGTGACCCGCGACCGCCACTACGAGCGGGTGGTCTGGGAGGAAAGCGCGTTCCTGCTGGTGGATACCGGCGGCATCGAGACGGGCCGCCTGGACGACACGATCACCGGCCTCATCCAGGAGCAGACCCGCCAAGCCATCGAGGAGGCCAGCGTCATCGTCTTCATGATGGACGGCCGGGAGGGGCTCACCGCCGAGGACCACCGGGTGGTCGATCTCCTGCGCCGGGCGGGCAAGCCGCTCCACTACCTGGTCAACAAGATCGATACCCCGCAGATGGAGGCCCAGCTGCTGCCGGCCTTTTATGAGCTGGGGGTGGCGCCCCTCTGGGCGGTCTCCGCCTCCCACGGCTACGGGCTCGCGGATTTCATGGCCGCCCTCACCGCCGGCCTCCCCCGGCCGGAGAACGGCGAAGAGGTGCCTCCGGATACCATTGCCATCGCCATGATCGGCCGTCCCAATGTAGGCAAGTCGTCGCTCGCCAACCGGCTGCTGGGCGAGGAGCGGATGATGGTGAGCGACATCCCGGGCACCACCCGGGAGGCGGTGGACGCCCTCCTCGAACGGGAAGGGCGACGGTACCTGCTCATCGACACCGCCGGGATCCGGCGCAAAGGGCGGGTCACGGAGAAACTGGAGAAGTTCAGCGTCATGCGGGCGCTCAAGGCGCTCGAGCGCTGCGACATCGCCCTGGTGCTGATCGATGCCGAAGAGGGTATCACCGACCAGGATACCAAGGTCATCGGCTACGCCATGGAGCAAGGGCGGGCCTGCCTGATCCTGGTCAACAAGTGGGACCTCATCCGCCAGGACACCAAACGGCAGAAGCAGATCATGGACGACGTGGAGCGGCTCACCGGCTTCGTGGGCTTTGCGCCGGTTGTCCCGGTTTCCGCGCTCACCGGCTACGGCGTCAAGCGCCTCTTCCCGCTCGTGGAAAAACTGTACGACCAATACAGCCGGGAATTCGCTACCGGCCGCCTCAACCGCGTCCTGCAGGCGGCCGTGCAGGCCCATCCTCCCGCGGTCCACCAGGGGAGGCGGATCAAGCTCTATTACATCACCCAGGTCGCTACCAAGCCCCCCACCTTCGTCATTTTCGCCAACGACCCCAAGGGGGTCCATTTTTCCTACCAGCGATTCCTGCTTAACCGGTTCCGGACCGATCTCGGCCTGGAGATGTCGCCCGTCCGGCTCATCCTGAAGGAGCGGCAGCGGCGGTAGCCCAGGGCGCCTGATAGCAAAAAAGGCCGCGGCGGATCTCCCTGCGGCGGCCTTTCCGGAAAACGGCTCCCTCCTGCCGATTACTGGAAGACGACCTGGAAGGTGCACATGACTTCGCTCGCCCGCCGGTTGAGCTGGCGGCCGAAGGCGGTTTCGTTGGTGGCCAGGGGGTGGGTCTTCCCGTAGCCGACGGTGGAGATCCGTCCGGGATCGATCCCGTAATTGCTCACGAGGTAGTTTTTGACGGCTTCGGCCCGCCGCTCGGAGAGCTTCTGGTTGTATTCCTCGGTGCCGACGTAGTCGGTGTAGCCCTTGATGGTGGCCTTGAGATCGGGGTTCTGCTTCATGAAGTCGGCCACCTTCTTGAGGTCGTCAGCGTGCCGGGGCTTGACTTCCGCCCGGTCGAAATCGAAGAAGACGTCCAGGTACACGCAGACTTCCTTCTTGGCCTCGGGCTTCGGCGGCGGGGCCGGCGCGGGGGCAGCCACCGCAGGGGCCGGCGGGGCCGGCTTGGCCCCGCCCCACTGGTAGGTGAGGCCGACAGCGTAGGACAGGTTGTTGTAGATGTCGCCAAAGGAGATCAGGTGGCGGACATCGGCGCGGAAGGCCAGGTTGTCGGTCATGAAGTACTTCAGGCCGAGGCCGTAGTCCACCAGCCCGTGGGTATCGCCTGCGGCGCCATCCGGATTGGGGGAGATGCCCCCGCCGCCCAGGGCAAAATAGGGGACGAGCGTGCTGTCCGGCCGGAAATAGAACAGGCCGTCCAGATGGTAGACGTAGTTCTCGACATTGATGTCACTCTGAATGTGCTCGGTAGGGATGTAATTGAACATGCCCTCTACCCCGAAATGCTTGGTGAAATCGTAACCCAAGGCACCGCCCACCATGAGATTATGCTCCAGGTCCTGGTCGCCCTCGAAGAGATAACCGCCCACCAGGGGGCTGAAAGTGACGGCCCCCGGCCGGATTTCGGCGTGGGCGGTTCCCATTCCGGCAAACAGAATCACAGCGGCAACAAGGGGCATCATTTTCGTCCGGCTCATTGGTCCCTCCTCCTCATGCAGGTTTTTTCTCGAGAATTGCAATCCGGCAGCCCGCGGATTTCCCGTGGCATGCTCATCAGGCCGCAGAGCAATCCGGGCCGGACCGCCCACGGGTGCATTGGCAAGAATGAATAACTGAACAATGGAAGAAAATAGAAAAAAAGAATCCCCACTAGCTACAATGCTAGCGTAAAAGGTGAATGGATGACCAGCCTTTTTTTGTGTATTCCTGCGGAAGCGGCGGGGATTCCGGAGGACCCCGGCGGAACGGAATTGGATGATCAGGCCATTGACGGATGGGGCAGGCGATTGTCAGGGCGCCGGACGGGAAGGCCTCGTGCCCGCAAGGTGATGAGCCCGCGAAATCCCCGAAACCTGGCGGGGAACGGGGAAACAACAGGTTAAAGGCGTGGACCGTCGGCGGAGCGGCTTTTGGCAGCTGACAAAAGATGATTGCGGCCGCTTTCGATTCCTGCTAAGGATGGATTGCCGCCGGGCGGCCGGCGTTGCTTCCTTCTGAAACCCGGGATGTCTTCACTGTGAACGTTTCTCGCGTCAACCATCAGCGCCTGCGGGTGATCGCCATCGGAATGGCCCTGTTGCTCGCCCTCTGGGCCGTTTTCTCCCCCTTCGGGGTCGTGCGCTATCTGCAGGTCCGGAAGCGGCTGGCCACGGAGGCGGCCGATCTGGCCCGGCTGGAGAACGAGAACCGGGCACTGGCCAAGGAGATCGGCCGGCTCGAGCACGATCCGGCCTTCATCGAGGATGTCGGCCGCAAGCGGTATGGGCTGATCAAAAAGAACGAGCTCATTTTCGATTTCAGCAGGGAAGCCGCCGAAAAAAAGAAGCATTGACGGCAAGTGAAGTGACAAGTGACAGGTCACAGGTGACAAGTGGCAAGTGATGGCGGGTCACTTGTCACTCGTCCTTTTCACGATCCATTCCGCCGCCTCTCGGAGGTCCTCGGCGACAAACGCCGGCTGAGTCTCCTCCCCCGGACCGATATAGGCGAGGTCCCCCCGTCCGTAGCCGGTGAGCACGAGGATGCCGGTGATCCCGCAGTTGGCCGCCGCCTTGAGGTCCGTCCATCGGTCGCCTACCAGGTAGGAGCAGCCGAGGTCGAGGCCAAGGTCGCTGGCCGCCTGGCGGAAGAGGCCAGGGCGGGGCTTGCGGCAATCGCAGCTCTGCCGGTATTCGGGCCGCTTGGCCTCCGGGTGGTGGGGGCACACGTAGACCGCATCCACGTGGGCGCCGGCTGCGGCCAGCTCCCGGTGCATCTGCGCGTGCACCTCCGCGAGCAGCTCGGGCGGGAAATACCCGCGGGCCAGGCCGGACTGGTTGGTGACCACCACCACCGGCAGCCCCTTCTCGTTGAGCAGCCGGATGCCGGCGGCCGCTCCCGGCAGGAGCCGGAAGCGGCTGAGGTGGTTGATGTAGCCCATCTGCTCGTTGATGGTGCCGTCCCGGTCGAGGAAAACCGCGGGCTTCATGGCGTCTCCTCCGGCTTCTGGCCATTTTCCAGCAGACGCAGCACCGCCGCCAGGACCTCCTCCACCCCGATTCCTTCCATGCAGGCGAAATCCTCTTTGCACTCCGGCTTCAGACAGGGCCGGCAGGGCAGGTCCTTCTGAATGACCACCGCCCGCAGCGAGTGCGGGCCGGTGGCCACCGCATCGGTGGAGCCGAAGATGGCGGTCAGGGGGGTCCTGAGGGCGGCGGCCACGTGCATGAGTCCCGAGTCGTTGGTGACGAAGGCGTCGCATACCTCGATCAGGGCCATGGCCTCGTCCAGCTTGGTCTTGCCGGCGAGATCGACCACGTGGCCGGGGAGCCGCCCCTTGATTTCGGCGGCGACCCCGGCATCTCCGGCGGTGCCGAAGACGAGGAGGGTGGCCCCGAGCTGCTCGTGGAGGCGGCAGGCGAGCTCGCCGTATTTGCGCGCTGGCCAGCATTTGGCCGGACCGTAAGCGGCCCCGGGATTCAGGCCGATCAGCGGCCGGTTGCCCAGGCTGGCCGCGAGCTCCTTGGCCCGGCGGCGCAGCGGCCGGGGGAGCTCCAGATGGAGCTCGTCGGGGCCGAGAGTGAGGCCCAGCTGCCGGAGCAGGTCCTGGTAATAGTGGACCTGGTGGATTTTCCGGACCTGGGGCCGGATGGTCACCGGGTGGGTGAGGAGCCAGCTCCGGGCGTCGCGGCGGTAGCCGGCCCGGACCGGGATTCTCGCCAGGCGGGCGAGCAGGGCGGCCTCGAAGGCGTTCTGCAGCAGAAGGGCCATGTCGAACCGCCGCGCCCGCAGCTCGGCGGCCAGCTGCCACAGGCCGTGGATGCCCCGGTGGGGGCCGTCGCTCCGGTAGAGGATGACCTCGTCCACGTGGGGGCTGGCGGCAAAGACATCGGCCACCCAGGGCTTGGCCAGGATCGCGATCCGGGCCTCCGGGAAATTCCGGCGGATGGTGCGGACCGCTGGCGTGGTCATGATCGCGTCCCCGATCCAGTTGGTGGAGCGGAGGAGGATGTTTCGGGGCCGGAGGTCGATGAGGGAGGATTTCATGCGCGTCGGGAGGATTTCGACCTGCAATGTGCTAGTTTTGCCCGGCAGCGTCAAGCATTTTTCCGCCGCTTTCACTCCGGCCCGCAGGTATGGCCTTGCAAAAGACTCTCCAGGGTGGTAAAAAAATGGGATTTTACCACGCACATCCCGATTCAAGCCCCACTGGTGCTCCCGCCGGGAGTCGGGGCGCAGGGATGGAGGCACAACCAAAATCCAAGGAGTCGAATCCATGAGCCAAGTCACCATGAAGGAAATGCTCGAGGCCGGTCTGCACTTCGGCCACCAGACCCGCCGCTGGAACCCCAAGATGAAGCCGTACATCTTCGGCGCCCGGAACGGCATCTACATCATCAATCTCGACAAGACCATGCCGCTCTTCGACAAGGCGCGGCAGTTCATGGAGGAAACCGCGGCCCGGGGCGGCAGCATCCTCTTCGTGGGCACCAAGAAACAGGCCCAGGAGATCGTCCGGGAAGAGGCGGAGCGCTGCGGCATGTTCTTCGTCAACCACCGCTGGCTGGGCGGCATGCTGACCAACCACCAGACCATCAAGAAGAGCGTCGAGCGGCTGAAGCAGTACGAGGCCATGAAAGAGGACGGCTCCATCAACCGCTACAAGAAGAAGGAGATCCTCACCATCGAGAAGGAGCAGGAAAAGCTGGAGCGCGACCTGGGGGGCATCAAGAACATGCGGGGACTGCCCACGGTGCTCTTCGTGATCGATCCCAAGCGGGAAGCCATCGCGATCAAGGAGGCCAACTCCCTGTCCATTCCGGTGGTGGCCATGGTGGACACCAACTGCGACCCGGAAGGCATCGATTATATCATTCCCGGCAACGATGACGCCCTGAAGGCCATCAAGCTGATCACCTCCAAGCTGGCCGATGCAGTCCTCGTCGGCAAGGCGAAGCACGTCGAGGGCGAGCAGGCCGCGAGCGACAAGGAGATGGAGGCCGCCATGATGGCGGGCAGCGAAGCCGCCAAAGCCGAGGATTGATCGCCGCCTGCCGCGAAGGGGAGGGCGGCTGATCGGGGCCGCCTCCCGCGGTAACCCGATCACAGGGGCATCGGAGCGTCGAGACGGCTCCCGCCTCATTTTGGTAAGCGATAACAGGGGCCGGAAACGCGCGAAAGCGGCCTGTGAGGCTGTGATCGGGTACGCGAACAGGCCGCTGACAAAGCAGATTCGGTGCCGGTGATCGCTTGCCTCCCGCATTTTTTTCTTTCAGCCACAACGCATCGAGATCAGAGGAGCGAAGGACGTGGAAATTACGAGCGCAATGGTAAAAGACCTCCGCGACAAAACCAACGCGGGGATGATGGATTGCAAGAAGGCGCTGACCGAGACCGGCGGCGACATGGAAAAGGCGATCGACCTCCTGCGGCAGAAGGGGCTCGCCGTGGCCCAGAAGCGGGCCGGCCGGGCCACCAGCGAGGGGACCATCCAGACGTACATCCATGCCGGCGGCAAGCTGGGAGTCATGGTGGAGGTGGGCTGCGAGACCGATTTCGTGGCCAAGACCGATTCGTTCATCGAGTTCGCCCGGAACGTTGCCATGCACATTGCCGCCGCCAACCCGGTGGCCATCACCCGGGAGGAGGTCCCCGCCGACCTGCTCGCCCGGGAGCAGGAGATTTACAAGAACCAGGCCCTCGACTCCGGCAAGCCCGCCAACATCGTCGACAAGATCGTGAGCGGCAAGATCGACAAGTTTTACGGCGAGGTCTGCCTGCTTGAGCAGAAATATGTGAAGAATCCCGACATCACCGTCCACGACCTGCTCAACGAGCTGGTGGCTTCCCTGGGCGAGAACATCTCGGTCAAGCGGTTCTGCCGTTACCAGGTCGGCGTGTAGGCAAACGTCCAGCAGCACTGCAATTAGGCTTGTCAGCGGGCCTGCTCGCGTACGCGAGTACAGTCTCGCAGGCCGCTTCCTAGCATCTGCGGCACTGCTGAACGTTTTCCGCCGGAGAGAGATACGTTCGTTCGACGCAAGAGGTGATGATGAGCAGTGAAAATGGGCAAGCCGAGACCCGCGGCCATGCGCAGCGGGTCCTGCTCAAGCTGAGCGGGGAAGCGCTGATGGGCGCGGCCGCCTTCGGGATCAGCACCGAGGTGCTGGATTTCGTGGCTGCGGAGCTGAAGCCGCTCGCCGGCATGGGGGTCCAGACGGCCCTGGTGATCGGGGCCGGGAACATTTTCCGGGGCGTGGCCGGCGCCTCCGGGGGCATGAACCGGGGAGCCGCCGACAACATGGGAATGCTGGCCACGGTCATCAACGCCTTGGCCCTGAAGGATTCCCTGGATCGCCACGGCCTGCCCGCCCGGGTCCTCTCGGCCATTCCCATGCACACCGTCTGCGAGGCCTATGCCCGGGAGGCCGCCATCGCCCATCTGGAGGCGGGACGGATCGTCATCTTCGCCGCCGGCACCGGCAACCCCTACTTCACCACCGATACCGCCGCCGTCCTGCGGGGACTCGAGATCGACGCCGACCTCGTCTGCAAGGCGACCCGGGTGGACGGGGTCTACGACAAGGACCCGCTCAAGCATGCCGATGCGGTGAAGTTTGATACTCTCTCCTTTGACGAGGTGCTGCAGCGGCGGCTCAAGGTCATGGACGCGGCCGCCATTTCCCTGGCCATGGACAACCGCAAGAAGATCATGGTCTTCGACATGAACATCCCCGGCAACATCCGGAAGGCCGTTTCCGGCGAGGTAGTCGGGACGCTGATCAGGGGGGAGTCGTCATGAGCGCGATCATCAACGAGATGAAGGACAAGATGCAGAAAAGCCTGGAGGCCTACCGCCGCGAGCTCACCAAAGTGCGGACCGGCAGGGCCTCCCTCTCCCTGCTGGACGGCATCAAGGTGGATGCCTACGGCTCCTCCATGCCCATCAACCAGGTGGCCACCCTGACCATTCCGGAGAGCCGCATGATCGTGATCCAGCCCTGGGACCCTCAGCTGATCGGCGCCATCGAGAGGGCCATCAACAAGTCCGACCTGGGGCTCAATCCGGCAAGCGACGGCAAGGTGATCCGGATTTCCATCCCGCAGCTCACGGAGGAGCGCCGGAAAGATTTGGTCAAGCAGGTGAAGAAGATCAGCGAGGAGTACCGGGTGGCCGTCCGCGGCTCCCGCCGGGAGGCGATCGATGCCCTGAAGAAGCAGAAGGGCGACAAGACGATCTCCGAAGACGACCTGTTCCGGCAGCAGGATGAGGCCCAGAAGGAAACCGACCATTTCATCAAGCGCATCGACGAGATCATGGCGGAGAAGGAAAAAGAGGTGATGGAGGTCTAAAGCGGCGACTCCCCGGCCGCAGGCCGAATCCGCCGTCCCTCCCCTCAAAGTGCTGCGGGCGGTTCCGTTCAGCAAGCCATCCTCGGGGCCTGAATCGATCAATCACCTCTTCCGGATTCTCCGTCGATATGAATCAGCAGAACACTCCGGCCCACGTCGCCATCATCATGGATGGCAACGGGCGTTGGGCGCAGAAACGGGGCATGCCGCGCATCATGGGCCACCGGGAGGGGGTGCGCGCCGTCAGGGACATCGTCCGCGCCGCGCCCGGGGCAGGGGCCGGGGTGCTCACCCTTTATGCCTTCTCCACCGAGAACTGGAAGCGGCCGGTCCTGGAGGTGCAGGCGCTGATGGCCTTGCTCAAGACGTACCTCCAGAGCGAGCTGGCGGAGCTCGCCGCCAACGGCGTTTCCCTGCGCTGGCTCGGGGAACGGGGAAAACTGCCTGCCGACGTGCAGAAGCTGCTGGAAAACGCCATGGCGGCCACCGCCGCCAATTCCCGGCTGGTCCTCAACCTGGCCCTGAACTATGGCGGCCGCAACGAGATTGTCCGGGCTGCCAGGGAGCTCGCCCGCCGGGCCAAGGCGGGGGAGATCGACCCGGCGGCCATTTCGGAGGAAATTTTCGGAAGCTGTCTCGATACCGCCGGTCTTCCGGACCCCGATTTGGTGATCCGCACGGGCGGGGAGTCCCGGCTCAGCAATTTTCTTCTCTGGCAGGCCTCCTATGCCGAGCTGTACGTGACCGACACCTTGTGGCCGGATTTCACCAGGGACGACCTGCTCGCGGCCATCCGGTATTTCCAGAGCCGGCAGCGGCGGTTCGGCGAAACCGGCGAGCAGGTGGGCCGTTGAGCGGCAGTGGACCACAGACCCTTCCGGGGTGCCTGCCCCTGGTAGCTTCCGGCCGACTCTCAAAGGAGCGGGCATGAGAAGAATCGCCACCGGGCTGGTCCTCGGCCTCGCCTGGTTCCTCCTGCTCTTCTACGGGTCCTTCTCCCTGTTCTGGGCGGTGCTGCTCCTGCTGAGCGCGGCCGCCCTCTTCGAGTATGCCGGCCTCCTGCAGCGGCGGGCCGGCGGCGATCACGTTCTCACTCTGATCCTCCTCGGCCTTCTGCCCACCATCGGCGCGTACTTCGGCCGCATCGAGCCGGTGACCGCCGGCCTGGTCCTCGCCCTGCTTCTCCTCTTCGCCTTGACCCTGTGCCGGTTCGGGATGCTGGGAAACGGGTTCGACTTCGTGGGCCGGGGCACCTTCGGCATTGTCTACGGGGGCCTGCTGCCGGCCCATCTCGTGCTGATCATGGCTCGCCCGCACGGGGCCGCCTGGCTGGCGGTGCTCACCGGGCTCATCTTCGCCTCCGATACCGGGGCCTATTACAGCGGCCGGCTGTTCGGCCGGCACAAGCTCTGTCCGGCCATCAGCCCCGGCAAAACCGTGGAGGGCTTCCTCGGCGGGCTGCTGGCCGGGGTGGCCGCAGGCACCGGCTTGGGCCGCCTGCTCGTCCCGGGGAGCCATCTCCTGCCGCTTGCGCTCGCCGCCCTCCTGGTCACCTGCGTCGGCGTCATGGGCGATCTCCTCGAATCGGTGCTCAAGCGCTCGGTGGCGGTAAAGGATTCGGGCGCCCTCCTGCCCGGCCACGGCGGCATCCTCGATCGGGCCGATTCGCTGCTGGTGGCGGCGCCGGTCTTCTATTACCTCATGGTCTGGGGACTGATCACCGGCTGAACTGTGCCCCCAGCCTTGCGGCAGGCCGATAAAGATGATGCGATTTCGTACGTTCTTCGCCGAAATGCTCGTCGCCTCCGCCCGCTTCCTGTACACTGGATGGCAAGGGCAGCCGTTGAGGCCTCCGGATGATCTCGCAACAACCTCCGGGCGTTGGCAAGCGGCGACACGGAAACAACGACTTGCCGACGTAGTCCCCGGCAGCGCGGTTTGGCCTACAATCCTCATGGGGTAGGGGGGTATGATCAAAAACATCGCCATCCTGGGCTCCACCGGCTCCATCGGCCGGAACGTGCTTGACGTGGTGCGGCAGTTCCCGGGGCGCTTCCGGGTGGTCGGGCTTGCGGCCGGCAACAACATCGGCCTGCTCCGGGAGCAGCTGGACGCCTTCAATCCGCTCCTGGTGTCGGTGGCTGACGAGCGGCTGGCCGCCCAGTTGGCGGCCGACCTTCCCGCCGCCTGGCAGGGGCGGGTGGCGGCCGGGGTCGAAGGCAACAAGCAGGTGGCCACCCTGGCGGAGGCCACCACCGTGGTTTCGGCCATCGTCGGTGCCGCCGGGCTGGCGCCGACCATGGCGGCAATCGAGGCGGGCAAGAACGTGGCCCTCGCCAACAAGGAAACCCTGGTCATGGCCGGGGAGCTGGTCATGGAGGCGGCCCGGCGCCGGGGGGTGAGCCTGCTGCCCATCGACAGCGAGCACAGTGCCATTGCCCAGGCCTTGGGGGCCGGGCGCCGGGAAGACGTCGCCAAGCTGGTTCTCACCGCCTCCGGGGGGCCGTTCCGCACCCGGAGCGCCGCGGAGATGTGGCAGGTGACTCCGGCCGAGGCCCTGGCCCATCCCAACTGGGTGATGGGCCGCAAGATCAGCATCGATTCCGCGACCCTCATGAACAAAGGCCTCGAAGTGATCGAGGCCCGGTGGCTGTTCGACATCCCGGTGGAGAAGATCGAGGTTCTCGTCCACCCCCAGAGCATCGTCCATTCCATGGTGGAATACATCGACGGCTCGGTGGTGGCTCAGATGGGCATCCCGGACATGCGCGTCCCCATCGGCTATGCCCTTTCGTACCCGGAGCGGCTGCGGCTTTCGCTCCCCCGGCTCAATCTCTGCAAGAGCCGGGAGCTGAGCTTTCACCCGCCGGACTTCACCGCCTTTCCCGCCCTGAAGCTCGCCTACCAGGCCTGCAAGCGGGGAGGGACCCTGCCGGCGGTGCTGAACGCCGCCAATGAGGTGGCGGTCGAGTCTTTCCTGAATGGCAAGATCCGGTTCCCCGAGATCGCCCTGGTCGCCGCCGAGACCGTGAGCCGGCTTCCCCGGCGGGAGGCGGCCGACCTCACCGCGGTCATGGAGGCGGACCTCGCCGCGCGGGTGCAGGCGGAATCCATCGTGGAGGCCCTCGGCATCAAGGCGCGGCAGCGCCGGGGCGAAGAGGACGCCTGCCCCGCCCTGCCGCCCCGTTTCGATTCCATTTTCAGGCAGCTTTCCGAATCATGATGGCGTCGCAAAAAGCCCGATTTACGGCGTTGCGGCGGG
>JAJYKH010000333.1 GCA_021788685.1 Deltaproteobacteria bacterium
CGGCCTGGAGATGGACCGTATCAGGGAGCTCGCCGCCCCGGACGGGGAACCGCGCGATCGTCCCGCCCCGGTGCCAGCGCCGGATGTCCGCCTGGCGGTGGCCCGGGACAAGGCCTTCTGCTTCTACTACGAAGACAACCTCGATCTGCTGCGGGAAGCGGGCGCCGAGCTGGTACCCTTCAGCCCGCTGGCGGATCCCGCGCTGCCTTCGGGAATCCACGGGATCTATCTCGGGGGCGGATATCCGGAGCTCCATGCCGCCTCCTTGGCCGAAAACCGGGCCATGCGGGCGGCCATCCGGGAGTGGGCCGCGGCCGGCCGCCCCCTCTACGCCGAGTGCGGCGGCCTCATGGTCCTGGGAAGCGAGCTGGAGAGCGAGGGCGGGAGATTTCCCATGGCCGGCGTCTTTCCGTTCACCAGCCGCATGGACCGGAGGCGCCGGGCCCTCGGCTACCGGGAGGCGCGGCTGGGCCACGACTGCCTTCTGGGCCGGCAGGGGATCGTCCTCCGGGGCCATGAGTTCCATTACAGCTACGTGGCGGCATGGACGGACAGCGCCGGGGTGCGCACGAACGTCCTCGGCGAGCCGGGGCCGGCGCTCTCGTCGTTCCTGAGCAAGGCCACCCTGGCGGGCTACACGCACGTGCATTTCGGCTCTGAGCCGGCCGCCGCCCGTGCTTTTACCGATTGTCTGCGAGGAAAATCATGGAAATGATCATGCTGATCGGGCATGGGAGCCCGAAGAAAGAGGCGAACTGCATGGAGACCGTGGGCCAAATGCTGCATGGGCAGCTCCACCCCGGCTGCACGGCGGCGTGCGTCCGCATCTGCTACCTGCAGTACCATTCCCCGACCTTTCCGGAAGCCGTGCACGCCGCGGCGGCGGACGGGGCGACCCGCATCGTCGTCCATCCCTATTTCCTCAATGCCGGCGTCCACGTGACCGAGGACATTCCCGCCCTTCTCCGGGAGGCCGCGGCCCGGTACCCGCGGGTGACCTTCACCTGCACCGAGCCGCTCGGCATCTCCGCAGAGATCGTGCAGATCGTGGGGAGCCGCATCCGGGAGGCGGCGGGCATCGCCCCGGGAGCGATCGAGGAGCGCAGCTTCGAGGCCATCGAACGGGAAATCGATCTTTCGGGCCTTCCGGGCGAGCAGAAACCCCTGGTGAAGCGGGTCATCCACACCACCGCCGATTTCGACTTCCGATCGAGCCTCCTCTTCCACCCGCAGGCGGTTCGGGCCGGGGTGGCCGCCATCCGCGGCGGCCGGAGCATCCTCACCGACGTGGAGATGGTCAAGGCGGGGATCAACAAGCGCGCCCTCGGCCGCTGGGGCGGGGAGGTGATCTG
Source organism: Deltaproteobacteria bacterium (assembly GCA_021788685.1). Lineage (GTDB taxonomy): Bacteria > Desulfobacterota > Desulfobulbia > Desulfobulbales > UBA5123 > JAJYKH01. The sequence goes on from JAJYKH010000333.1 coordinate 1,353, forward strand.
CCGGATCGGCGCGAAGAGCGGCGCGGCGGACAAGACCAGGGCGGAAGAAGCGCTGGCCGAGGCCCTGGACGATAAGGTAGGGATCGTGGCCATCGGCAATGCCCCCACCGCGCTCCTGGCCTGCATCGAGCTGATCCGGCAAGGCCGGGCCCGGCCGGACCTGGTGGTGGGCGTGCCGGTGGGCTTCGTCCGGGCGGTGGAGGCCAAGGCGCTTCTGGGCGCCCAGGAGTTCCCCTTCATCACCACCGTCGGACGCAAAGGCGGCAGCCCGGTGGCGGCGGCGCTGGTGAACGGGCTTCTGAAATTGGCGGAGGCCGAAACATGACAACTCGCAAAAACCTAAAGCACAACGCAATGACGCTAAGTCGCAAAGAAAAATATTATTTATAAAATACTTAGCTTTTCGCCTCTGCGTTAAAAAATAGCTTGTTTGCGGGGCCGACAAACATGAAGTGTCATCGAAAAGCCCTCCTCGTGCTTGGCGCGGCGCTCCTGTTTCTGCAGGCGCGACCGGCCTGGGCCATGCACATCGCCGAGGGGATACTGCCGCTCGGTTGGGCGGCCCTCTGGTGGGCCGCGGCCCTGCCTTTCGTGGCCTACGGGCTGCACCGCCTCCGCCTCCTGGCCCGGCAGGACCTGGCGGTGAAGCCCCTGGTGGCCTTCCTGGCGGCGGCCATCTTCATCCTCTCGGCCATGCCGATCCCGGTGCCCATCGCCGGCACCTGCTCGCATCCGGCCGGCACCGGGGTTGCCGCCATCCTGGTGGGGCCGGGCATCAGCGTGGTGATCACCTGGGTGGTCCTGCTCATCCAGGCCCTGTTCCTGGCCCATGGCGGCATCAGCACCCTGGGCGCGAACACCATGACCATGGGCGTGGCCGGCTCCTATGCCGGCTATCTCGTCTTCCGGGGGGTGCGGGCGGCCGGGGCGGGGCTTGCCGTGGCCGGGTTCGCGGCCGGGCTGGCGGCGGACTGGGCGACCTACGCGGGGACTTCCGCCATCCTGGCGTCGGGCATCCGGGGCAACGCCCCCTTCCTGCCGCTCCTGGGCAAGCTGGTCCTGGCCTTCGTGCCGACCCAGCTGCCGATCGGCATCCTGGAAGGGTTCCTGACCTCGGGGGCGATCATGCTCCTCTATCGGAAGCGGCCTGATCTGCTGATCAAGATGCGGGCCATCCGGGGCGGCGAGGCGGCGCCGTGACCCGCATTCCCGCAGCGTTGCAGGACCTTGTCGTCGCGGCCGGGGCCGGCCGGTGGAGCGGGGTGGACGAGACGGTGGTGGAGCGCATCGCCGGCGAGCACGGCAGGCAGGCCCTGGAGCCGTGGCTTTTCTCCCCCCGGGGGGACCTCCTGCTCTTCTTTTTCCTGGTGGGCGGCGCGGTGGCCGGCTTCATCGCCGGCTACTGCTGGCGCAAGCTCACGGAACGCGGAAAGGGGAAGGGATGAGCCATTTTTTCGAGCCGTCCATCGGGGAAAATGTCCTGACCCGGGCCGATGCCCGGCTGAAGGTGCTGGGCGGGGCGGCCCTGCTCCTCCTCGTTCTCGCGAGCCGCGACCCGGCATTCCCGCTGCTCGCGTTCCTGCTGGGCATCGGCGGCTGCCTGCTCCTGCGCGTGCCCCCACGGACCGTGCTTCTCAGGTTCTCGGAGCCCCTGTTCATCGCCCTTATGGTGGTGGTGCTGCAATTCTTCTTTACCGGGAGAGATGTCCTGTTTGCCGTGCATTTGCGGGGCGTGCGGCTGGCCGGGCATCTCGACGGCCTCCTGGCGGGGCTCCGGATGGTGGCCCGGCTGCTGGGGGCGGTATCGGTCGTGGCCCTGCTCGGCTTCGCCACCCCGTTCACCGATTTCCTGGCCGCCCTCTCCTGGCTGCGGGTGCCGCGGCTGCTGATCGAGATCATCATGCTCGCCTATCGCTGCATTTTCATGCTTTTTGACGAGGCCCGGACGGTCTACCAGTCGCAGCGCAACCGGCTGGGGTATGCCACCCCGGCCCGGGGGGTGCGCTCCTTCGGCATCCTGGCCGGCGCCGTCACCCTGAGCGCCCTGGAGCACAGCGAGCAGATGGTCCAGGCCATGACCCGGCGCGGCTACGAAGGACACCTGCCCGTGCTGGACGC
>JAJYKH010000334.1 GCA_021788685.1 Deltaproteobacteria bacterium
CCGATCTCTTGATCCCGGTCAAGAACCTCATGAGCCGGAAGATCATCCAGGCCAAGGTGCAGCAGCCGGGACTGGTCGAGGTCGAGTTCTAATGGACAATGGGTAATGGACAGGTGACAATGAAAACCCGTTATCCATTATCCGTTATCATTACGCCTCATACCTCGCAGAAGGAGATGAGCCCATGATTCCGCTCTCCCGCCTCTCCACCACCCTTGTTCTGGCGCTGCTTCTGGGGGGCTGCGCGGCCGGCGGCTACCGGCCCCCGGAGGCCTCCCTGCCGCCCCGCTACGATCTGCCCCAGGTCGCCACCCACAAGGTCCGCCCGCCGGAAGGCAGCATCTTCAACGCCGACAGCGGCTCCGATCTCTACAAAGACCGCCGGGCCGCACAGGTGGGGGATATCCTCCTGGTCAAGATCGTCGAGACCTCCTCGGGCGACAAGAAGGCCGCCACCACCGCCAACCGGAATTCGAGCGTGACCGGCGACGTTTCCGGCCTGCTTGGGTTCGAGAAATGGCTGGCCAACAAGAACAGCAACTTCACCCCCTCGTCCAGCGCCCTCCAAGCGGGGCTCAAGAACGATTTCAAGGGCGATGCCGAAACCAAGCGGGCCGACACCGTCACCGCCACCATCTCCGCCCGGGTGATCGACGTCACCCCGGACGGGAACCTGGCGATCAGGGGCTACCGGGAGGTCCGGCTGAACAACGAGACCCAGTATATCGTTCTCTCCGGCCTGGTGCGTCCCGACGACATCTCCCCGGACAATTCCATCCTCTCTTCCAACATCGCCGACGCCCGGATCGAATACACCGGAAAGGGCTCGCTCAGCGACAAGCAGCAACCCGGCTGGCTTGCCCGCGGGCTCGATATGCTCTGGCCGTTCTGACGTAACTTTGGGGATGTCCCTGGTTTGTTTCCGCTCGCCGCAGTCCGGACGCTGTTGCGGGACCATTTTATTCGGCCGGAAAATTTTGCCGGCCGCCGGCCGACTTTGCCGCCCCGGCAACCGTCCGTCCCGTCCCCTGCGCTCCGCTGTCCCCGGCCGCACATCCTGCGGGCCGGCGGGGTGGCCGTTTGGGGGATCACTGGCACAACCATTGCTTAAGAAGGGTGGCAAACGGCATTTTCACCGGAGGCGCATCATGAATCACCGGAGCATCTGCAGAGATTTCGTCCTGGCGGCCATCGCCGCGCTGCTCCTTCTGCCCCCCGCCGCGGAAGCGACCCGGCTCAAGGACCTGGCCACCGTGAAAGGGGTGCGGCAGAACCAGCTGGTGGGCTACGGGCTGGTGGTGGGCCTCCAAGGAACCGGCGACGGCAACAATGCCAGCTTCACCACCCAGGGGCTCATCAACATGATGGAGAGCATGGGGGTGCACGTGAGCCAGAGCTCCATCCGGGTGAAGAACGTGGCCGGGGTCATGGTCACCGCCAACCTGCCGCCCTTCGTGAAGGTGGGTCAGCCCATCGACATCACCGTCTCCTCCCTGGGAGACGCCACTTCCCTCCAGGGCGGCACCCTGGTGGTGACCCCCCTCAAGGGCCTCGACGGCCAGGTATACGCCATGGCCCAAGGCCCGATCAGCATCGGCGGGTTCCCGCTGGCAAGGGTCCCCGGCAACCAGCAGAAGAACCAGCTGACCGTGGCCCGGGTCCCAGGCGGGGCCACCGTCGAGCGGGAGGTGCCGGTGTCGTTCCAGGGCAAGGGAGAAATCGCCCTCAGCCTGGAATCCGAAGACTTCACCACGGCCGCCCGGGCGGTGAAGGCCATCAACCGCTCCCTGGGCGGGAAGTACGCCCGGGCCGAGGACGGGGCGACCATCCAGGTCAGCGTGCCGGAGTCCTACCGCCAGAACGAAGTGGCCCTGCTCGCCGCCCTCGAAAACGTGGAAGTCACCCCGGACGTCCCGGCCAAGATCGTGCTCGACGAGCGCACGGGGACCATCGTCATGGGCGAAAACGTTCGGGTCTCCAGTCTGGCCGTCTCCCATGGCAACCTGAGCCTGCAGATCACCCCCGGGCCCGTGTCAGCCCAGAAAGGAAGCCGCCTGGGCGACCGGGTCGTCACCCTCGGAGAAGGGGCCACCATCGGCGACGTGGCCCGGGCCCTCAACTCCATCGGGGCCAGCCCCCAGGACCTGATCGCCATCTTCCAGGCGATCAAGGCGGCCGGCGCCCTCCAGGCCGATCTCGAAATCATCTGACCAAGGATAAGCCATGAATCCTGCAAACGTTTCACCCCAAACCGCCTTCAAGGTCCCGCCGGCTTCTGCCGACAAGAAGGACATGAAGCTGCGGAAGGCCTGCGCCGACTTCGAGGCCATCATGCTCCGGCAGCTCCTGGCCGCCATGCGCGCGTCCGTCCCGCAATCCGGCCTCCTCGATGGGGGCGATGCCGCGAAAATGTACCAGGACATGCAAGACGAGCAGCTCGCCAGCACCCTGGCGCACGGCAAGGGCGTGGGCTTCGGCGAGGCCCTGTACCGCCAGCTTTCACGAAAAATCTCTACCCGGACCTGAGGCCGCCATGAACGCAGCGCAACCGATCCCGCCCGAGCTCTTCGAGACCCTGGAGCGGCAGACCGTCCACTCGGAGCAGCTTCTGGCCGTGCTCGAAGAGGAGCTGCAGGTCCTGACCCGCATGGACATCCAGGAGCTCATCGGCCTGACCCGCAGGAAGGAGAGCTTGCTCAAGAGGCTGCAGCTGCTCGATTCCTCTTTCGAGGAGATCGCCCGGGGCTGCTGCCCGGGCGTTCCCGGACCGGTCAGCCTGAAGGAGATCATCGCCCGCTCCCTGCCGGAGGAGGCCTCCCGCCTGGAAGGCCACCGGGTGCGGCTGGTCGCCCTCCGCCACAAGATCCAGGACCGTAACCTCGTCAACAAGCAGCTCGCCGGCGACATCCTGGGCTTCCTCAGCGACGCCATTTCGCTGATCACCGGTCCCCCTCCCCCCGCCGCGTACGGGACCAGGGGCATGGTTCGCCCCCCGGCCCGGCCGCCGGTCTTCATCAGCAGGGGAATCTGACATGGGCGGTGTCTCCGATGTCCTCAACATTGCCAAGGAAGCCCTCCTTGCCCACCAGCTGTCGGTCCAGGTGGCGTCCAACAACATCGCCAACGTGGACACGCCCGGGTACACCCGGCAGACGCTCAACCTCACCACCAACCCCGCCACCCCCTCCCCAGTGGGCAGCCTGGGTGGCGGGGTGCGCGGGGACACGATCACCCGCCAGTACGACCAGTTCATGACCCAGCGAATCATGAACCAGCAGTCCACCATGGGAAATCTGGAGGCTCAGCAGGAATCGATGAAGGTGGTGGAAACCGCTTTCAACGAGGCCCCCGGGAGTGGGCTCAACGACCTCATGAGCCAGTTCTGGGCCAGTTGGCAAGATTTGTCGAACAATCCGGAAACGCTGGCCTCCCGGCAGTCGGTGGTCCAGAAG
>JAJYKH010000335.1 GCA_021788685.1 Deltaproteobacteria bacterium
ACCGGGACAAGCTCTTGGGGCACCCCTATCGGGAGGTGCTCCACCCCAATCACGTCGCCATCTTCGAGGGCTTCCTGGCGGAGCTGGCCCGGGTGGGCAAGAGCTCCATCCAGCGGCCCCTGCGGCTGAGCGTCCGGGACGAGACCTTTTCCCTGCGGGTCAACTTCACCAAGCTGGAAGACGAAGAGGGGCGGCCGCTGGGCGTGGTGGTGGTCTTCGACAACCTGACCGAGCTGGAGAAGGCGCAGCGGCTGGCGGCTTGGCGGGAGGTGGCCCGGCGGATCGCCCATGAGGTGAAGAACCCCCTCACCCCCATTCAGCTCTCGGCCCAGCGGCTGCGCAAGAGGTACCTGGACCGGCTCGGACCGGAGGAGGAGCCGTTCGATGCCTGCACCCGGACCATCATCAACCAGGTGGACGAGCTCAAACGGCTGGTCAGCGAATTTTCGAGCTTCGCCCGCATGCCGGCAGTGAGCAAATCCCTGAACAGCTTGGCCGGGATGGTGCAGGAAGTGCTTCCCCTTTACCGGGAGGCGCACAAACAAATCGAATTCGTCTTCCTCGATCCGGATAGGGCCCCTTCCTTCTTCTTCGATGCCAAGCAGATGAAGCGGGTGCTCATCAACCTTCTCGACAACGCGGTGGCGGCTCTGCCCGAAGAGGCGGGGAAAGTGGAGATCGAGCTGCGGCCCGATCCGGGGCAGGCAGTCGTTTTTCTGGAGGTGCGGGACAACGGCCGGGGGGTGAAGGACGAAGACAAGCTCCGCTTGTTCGAGCCCTATTTCTCCACCAAGAAGACGGGCACCGGCCTGGGGCTCGCCATTGCCACCACGGTGGTGGCCGACCACGGCGGCTACATCCGGGTGAAGGACAACGAGCCCCGCGGCGCCCGGTTCATCATCGAGCTGCCGCTGGCGATGGGATAGTGACAAGTGACGAGTAACGAGTGACAGGCGGTGACCGAAGTCCACTTGTTACCCGTTACCTGTCACTCGTCACTGATTAAAGGAGCATCATGGCTAGGAAAATCCTGGTGGTGGACGACGAGGCGTCCATTCTCGAATCGGTGACCGGCATCCTCGCCGACGAAGGATTCGATCCGGTCTGCGCCCCCAATGCCGAGGAGGCCCTGGCCATCGTCGGGGAAAACGGGGTCGATTTGGTGCTCCTCGACATCTGGATGCCGGGCATGGACGGCCTGGAGGCCCTGAAGCGCATCAAGGAGATGGACCCCAACCTGCCGGTGATCATGATCTCGGGCCACGGGACCATCGAGACCGCAGTGCAGGCCACCAAGATGGGGGCGTTCGATTTCATCGAGAAGCCGCCCTCTTACGAGAAGATCGTGGTGGCGATCAACAATGCGCTCCACCTCTCCCGCCTAGCCGAGGAGAACTTCATCCTCCGGCAGAAAACCGCGGCCAAGCCCCAGCTCACCGGCAGCTCGCCGGCGATTCAGCAGGTGCGGGAGCAGATCGCCCGGGTGGCCCCCACCGACGCCTGGGTCCTTATCCGGGGGGAGCACGGCACGGGCAAGGAGCTGGTGGCCCAAGCCATCCATCGCCAGTCCCGGGCGGCCCAGCGGCCCATGATCGAGATCAACTGCGCCGCCATCCCGGAAGAGCTGATCGAAAGCGAGCTGTTCGGCCACGAGCGGGGCGCCTTCACCGGGGCCACCGCCCCCAAGCGGGGCAAGTTCGACCTGGCCGATGGCGGCCTGCTCTTCCTCGACGAGATCGGGGACATGAGCCTCAAGACCCAGGCCAAGATCCTCCGCATCCTCCAGGAGCAGAAGTTCGAGCGGGTGGGCGGCTCCCGGACCATTTCCGTGAACGTCCGCGTGCTGGCCGCCACCAACAAGAACCTGGAGGAGGAGATCGAGACGGGCCGCTTCCGGGCCGATCTCTTCTACCGGCTCAACGTGGTGCCCATCCGGGTGCCGTCGCTGCGGGAGCGGATCGCCGACCTGTCCCTGCTGGTGGCGGATTTCGCCGCCGATTTCGCCCGCAAGGGGCTCGGCGCGAGAAGCTTCGATGCCGGGGCGATCCAGGCCATGGCCCGCCACCACTGGCCGGGGAATGTGCGGGAGCTGCGGAATTTCGTGGAGAGAGTGATTATAATGTGTCCAGAGTCCGAGATTTCGGCTCCAGATGTGCTCCAGCTGCTCCCGCAGGCGGCGGGGGGGCCGCCTCCCGCGGAAAGCCAGGCTACGCCGGGTTTCTACGCCGGCATGAGCTTCCGGGATGCGAAGAAGGCCTTCGAGCGCGATTTCCTCCAGGCGCGGCTGCTGGAAAACGAGGGCAACATCTCCCAGACGGCCGAGCAGATCGGGCTCGAACGGAGCCACCTGCACAAGAAAATGAAGTCTCTGACCGGCGAGGAGGAGTAAACCAGTCTATTTGCCGGTCCAGCGTAATCGATCACAGGGGCATCGGAGCGCCGAGACGGCTCCTGCCTCATTTTTGTAGGCGATTACAGGTGCCGGAGATGCTAGCGATTAGCGTCGGCAGCAGTGCCGACAAAGCGGCCTGTGAGGCTGTACTCGGGTACGCGAACAGGCCGCTGACAAAGCAGATTCGGTGCCTGTGATCGCATAGGGTCCAGCGAGGTTGATCATGAAACAGCACGACACCACGGGCAATCTCCCCAGCCAGAAAGAGCTGGAGAAAGAGCTTTCCGAATACCTTTCCAAGAAATACGGAGAACGGGTGAAAATCGTCTCCGCCGGGTTCTTCCCCCAGGCGGACAAAGAGGAGGCCGGCCGGCAGAAGTCGGCGGGCAAGTCCACGCAGTCCATCGATTTCACCATCACCCCCGAGGAGCTGGTCTCCTATCTCGACGAATACGTGGTCAAGCAGGACGAGGCCAAGGCGGTCCTCGCCACCAAGATCTGCACCCATTTCAACCGGATCCGCTACAATCAGGAGCACCCCCAGCAGGCCAAGCGCAACGTGGGCCGGATCAAGAGCAACGTCCTGCTCTGCGGCCCTACCGGGGTGGGCAAGACTTACCTCATCAAGCTCATCGCCCAGCGGCTGGGGGTTCCCTTCATCAAGGGGGATGCCACCAAGTTCAGCGAGACCGGCTACGTGGGCGGCGACGTGGAGGACCTGGTCCGCGATTTGGTGCGGGAGGCGGACGGCGACGTCGACAAGGCCCAGTGCGGGATCATCTACGTGGACGAGATCGACAAGATCGCGGCGAGCCCCCACCGCCTCGGGGCGGATGTCTCCCGGACCGGCGTCCAGCGCGCCTTCCTCAAGCCCATGGAAGAGACCGAGGTGGAAATGAAGGTCCCCCATGACCCCATTTCCCAGATCGAGGCCATCGAGCACTACCGGGCCACCGGCAAGCGGGAAAAGCAGGTGGTGAGCACCCGGAACATCCTGTTCATCATGAGCGGGGCCTTCGGCGGGCTCGAAGAGATCGTCCGGAAGCGGGTG
>JAJYKH010000336.1 GCA_021788685.1 Deltaproteobacteria bacterium
TTCCGATCTATCGCCGATGATGGGGAGTCCCGCCTCGGTGAACCGTTGGGCCCAGGCCGGGTCGCTGGCGATGAAGACCGGGATGTTGTTGATGAAGCCCACCCCTGCCGCCAGGGCGCACTCGGCGTAAAAGCGGGTGGCCTCCTCCGAGCCCACCGGCAGGTAGTTCAGCACCGCCTCGGCCCCGGATTCCCGCAGATCGCGGACGATCTCCTCTTTGTCCGTTTCCCGTTCATCCGCCACCAGGAAAGTCTGCCCCTGGTCGTAGCTGCCCATGTGGCCGGCCACGCCGTCGAGGATTCTGCCCATCCGCACCTGGATGCCCATCCGCGGGAAATCGGGGCAAAACACCTTCGTGCAGTTGGGGAGGGCGAAGATGGCCTCGGCCACGTCCCGGCCGACCTTCCGCTGGTCGATGTCGTACGCCGCCACCACTTCGATGTCGCCGGGCGAAAAGCCGCCCACATCCCAATGCATGAGCCCGATGGCCTCGGAAGCTTTCCTGGAACGGTAATATTGGATTCCCTGGATGAGGGCGCTGGCACAGTTTCCGATTCCGACGACCGCGATCTTGATTTTGCCCATGAATCCTCTTCTCCTTCGGTTATCTCGGAAAAATAAGTTTTCTCATCCTAGCATGTCTTCGTTTTCATCGTCTATGTAAGCTGCAAAAAGCGAAGCCGTTTACCGGAAACGAAAACCTCCGTCGCCTCCTCACCGCCCACGCAGGCGGCGGCCGATCCGGACCAGCCGCTCCACCAGGGTGGCCGCGGTCAGGGCTCCGTACAGCGCCAGCCCGCCCCACAGCAGCGGCTGCCGGGCCGCAGGCAGGAGGCCGACCAGGAATGCCCACAGAAGGAGGTAGATCGTCCGGGGGGCCCTGCCCATGAGCCCCTCCTGGCAAGAGCTCCCCAGCCCCTCGGCCCGCGCCTTGGCATAGCTGATCAGGAAGGTGAAGAACATGGCGGCGGCGAGCAGCCCGGTGGCGAGCAGGAACCGGGGGCCGCCCCAGAAGAGGACCCAAAAGCCCCCCAGGAACAGAAAATCCGCGGCCCGGTCCAGGGTGGAGTCCAGAAAGGCGCCGAAGGCGGAGCCGTTGCCCTGGACCCGCGACAGCTGCCCGTCCAAGGTGTCGGCCATGCCGGAGAGCAGCATGAAGGCGAAGCCGTACCAGGGATGGAAGAAGAACCCCGCCGGCACCAGCAGGGCGAAAAAAAGCCCGAGGATGGTGAGCTGATTGGGGGTGATGGCCGCCTTGTGGAGGAGGGGGAGGACGGCACCGCCCAGAAATCCATAGTAATAACCCGCTATCTTGGAATCCCGGAGGCCGGCCTCTTTTCTTTCCAGGTTTTCCGTTGAAGCCGGTTGCCAACGAAGGGCCATGGTCAGGCCTTTACCAGGGACAAGCCCAGGGAGGTGTAGGGGTAACCGTGGAAACGGCGCATGGCCGGACGCATCCGCTCCCAGTCGACCGAGAGGTCGAGAGGACCATCCAGCTTCCAGCCTGTTGCCCGGGCCAGGAAGCGGTGCAGCCGGGCTTCGTCGAACAGGTGCCAGTCCACCCGGAACCGCTGTCCCGGGCCTTCGTACCAGATCTCGGCCGCGGCATCTTCGCCGTAGTCGGTGGTGAGCAGGAGCCGCCCGCCCGGGCGCAGGACCCGCCGCACCTCCTGGAGCGCCATAAGTGCGCCGTTCTCTTCGAGATGTTCGATCACCGAGATACAGAATACCGCATCGAAAACCGAATCCGCAAGGGGCAAAGCTCCCAGATCCCCCCGGATATACTCCACAAACACGTGGTGCTGGCGGTCGAGCCGGGGCGGCAGCTGCACGTCGGAGGCAATGGTGGTCATGCCGCTTGCCGCCAGGAAGACCGGGAAAATGGAGGCCCCGCAGCCCGCGTCGAGAACCCGGCTGCCCGGGGACAGACCGGCAAGCTCCAGGGCCCACGGGTATTCCCAGCGCTTGCTCGGATGAAGGTAGGAGCACTCGTCCCGGGCGACCATCCTGTCGAGCTGGCGCAGGACCTGCCGCCAGGAGGCCCGCTCCAGGTCGGCGAAATCGAGAAGCCGGTTGGGGGCCTGGACGCCGGTCATGGTCCCCCCTCCCCGCTTCCGGCCACTGCCAAGGCGGGGCGCGCCCATCGACCGGCCCCTTCCCGGAGGGCGGCCAGGAGGTCGCCCACCGCGATCGTGGCGATGCAGCTCCCCGCTTCGGTCAGGCAGCGGTCTTGGGCGATGCAGGCTGGCGGCCCGAAGGAGCCCGCCTTCCGGTGGGGGCACCACACCCTCGGGACCACCGCCTTCCCGCCCGGGGGACGATAAATCGCCGGGCTGGTGGGACCGTAAACCCCCGCGACGGGCACGCCCACCGCAGCGGCCAGATGCAGCAGGCCGGTGTCGTTGCCGACGAACAGCCGGCAGCGGGCCAGGAGCGCCGCCACCCGGCGCAGGTGCAGGTCCGATACCAGCCGGGCGCGCCGCCGGTGCCGCAAGTGGCTGATGAATTGACTCCCCTCCTCCAGGGGGCCGCAGAAAACGAGGAGCGCATCGAGAGCCCCGACCAGCAGGGAGTCCGCTGCTGCAGCCAGGCACGCCACCGGCCAGCGCTTCAGGGGCGAAGAGGCAACCGGGGAAACGCCCAGCAGCCGTTGGCCCGCGCATCCGTGCTCCTCCAGGAAGGTTTCCGCAAAGGTGCGTTCCTCGGGGCGGAGCCGGAGGACCGGCACCGTGGCTTCGTCGAGCGCAAGCCCCCACCCTTCCCGCACCGCCGCCTTGACCGCGGCGAGACCGTCGGCCCCTTTGGCCAAGGCTTCGTTCTGGATGCTTTCCCCCGCATCGAGGATGGCCCGGTGGTGCTGCCAGATGACCGCCGCCGCCCCGGAGACCGCATGGGTGGGGTCGATCACCAGGTCGAACCCGCGCGCGGCGAGCCATTGGGCAAAGGCCTCCCGGCTCCCTTCGCTCCCGTGGTCGGCCCAGTCCCGCAGCCCGAAATCCTGCACGCAGACCAGCTCGTCCACCACCGGCTCCCCCGCCAGCAGCTCGATGGCCGGCCGGGCGCCGAGACCGGTGATCCGGGCCTTGGGCAGCAGGGCGCGCAGCTCGTGCACGGCCGGCAGCTCCATGACCAGGTCGCCGATGCCGTACCGCAGGCAGAGCAAGGCGTTGCGCACGTGGGGGAATTGTTTGCCGGCCATGGTCTTCATGCGGAATGGAGGAGGAAACCGGCGGAAATCCCGCCGGAAGCCAAGGGCTCAACGCTGACGATCTCGCAAAAAGCTTATTTTTAACGCAGAGACGCAGAGACGCAAAGGTAAGCTCTTTAATTATAATAATCTTTTTCTTTGAGACTTTGCGCCTTTGCGTTGTCCTTTAGATTTTTGCGACGCCATCAACGCTCATCGGCAGTCAACGGGGCCCGGCCGGTGGCGGCG